>NZ_JASCOS010000010.1:0-68329 GCF_029959705.1 Stenotrophomonas sp. PS02297
TGCCGGCGCGGGCCGGCTGGAGTTTGCACGCCACGCGGGGCGCAACCGCCGGGCTTCGTCGTTCAGGGGGCGGGGGAATCCGCCGCCACGCCACCGATCAGGCGCAGGGTCGTCATCACGCCCAGCGCCAGCGGCGCCGGTTCCTGCCCGGCCGGGGCCAGTTCCACGGTCTGCTGGGCGACGTCGGCGAAACTGCGCACCTGGTAGAGCACGTCCAGCCCGTGCGGGCGGACGCCCGCCGCGCCGCTGGCTGCCGTTCGCCGTGCGGAAGGGTTCCTGCGCGCCGGCTGGAAGCCCGGCAGCTGCCTGACCAGCTCATCGGTGGGCGCGGAGAACTCGCCCACGACCAGCGACGGCTGGTCCGCGTCGGTCGCGCCGATCCAGGCGAGCAGGTCCGCCGCCTGCTGCGCGCGCACCTCCTCGTCGTTGCCGTCCGGCGCGATGCGTGCGATGTAGATGTTGACCACCTTGCGGTCCAGCCGCACGCGCTGCATGCCGGCGGCGGTCAGCTGGCCCTGGCCATGCAGCAGGGTGATGCCGTCTTCCAGCACGTCCAGGCCGGCCAGCACCGCGCTGCCGCGGCGTTGCGCATGGCTGGGCGGGTCGGCGGTGATGAAGTCGCAGCTGTACCTGAGCCGGGTGGCCAGCCAGCACGCGGGATTGGGCGCATCGGGCGACTGCTGTACGTCCTGCACCGCGATCACGTCCGCGCGCAGGTCCGCCAGCAGGGCCTGGATCCGTTCGCGCTGCTGGTTCCACTGCGCGTTGTCCTGCGGCAGGCGGAGGCTGGCGATCCGCAGCACCGGCGTGGCCGGCTCGGCGGCCACGGCGAAGGACAAGGCGAACAGCGCCAGACAGCCCCAGTGCTTCATTGCGACGACCAGTACGGATCTGCCGCCATGCTAGCGTGCGGCCCTGTCTAGGAGCCGTGCAGGCGCTCCACCGGCGCCGTGCGGCAGGCGCGCTGAGGGCCGCTTGCGTTACGCTTGCCCCCTTTGCATCCGCAGGACCGCCTCACAGATGACGAGCAACGACGTGGCAGCAGCGCCCGCCGGCAAGGCCGGCATGCCCCGCCAGATTCCCTACATCATCGGCAACGAAGCCTGCGAGCGCTTCAGCTTCTACGGGATGCGCAACATCCTGGTGCAGTTCCTGATCACCTCGCTGCTGCTGCAGGAGGTCACCGCCAGCGGCCGCGCCGGCGAGGCCAAGGACGTCATGCACAGCTTCATGATCGGCGTGTATTTCTTCCCGCTGCTCGGCGGCTGGCTGGCCGACCGTTTCTTCGGCAAGTACCGCACCATCCTGTGGTTCAGCCTGATCTACTGCGTCGGCCACCTGTGCCTGGCGCTGTTCGAGGGCAGCCGCCAGGGCTTCTTCCTCGGTCTGGGCCTGATCGCGCTGGGCGCCGGCGGCATCAAGCCGCTGGTGGCTTCGTTCATGGGCGACCAGTTCGACCAGTCGAACAAGCATCTGGCCAAGATCGTGTTCGACGCCTTCTACTGGATCATCAACTTCGGTTCGCTGTTCGCCTCGCTGCTGATCCCGCTGGCGCTGAAGAACCTGGGGCCGCAATGGGCCTTCGGCATTCCCGGCATCCTGATGTTCGTGGCCACGTTCGTGTTCTGGCTGGGGCGCCGCCGCTACGTGCTGGTGCCGCTGCCGCCGAAGGACCCGCATTCGTTCGCCAATGTGGTGCGCACCGCGCTGCTGGCGCGCGCGCCGGGGCAGGGCAACGCCGGCCTGCTGGTGGCGCTGACAGGTGCCGCGCTGGCGCTGTGGGCGCTGGCGTTGGCGGTGATGACCCTGGCCGGCCTGCGCGAAGGCGGGCTGGGCGTGGTCATCTACCTGTGCCTGGCGCTGGTGGCGCTGCTGGCCGGCATCGGCGGCGGCACCATGCTGCAGCTGGAGCGCGCCCGCGGCGCGCATCCCGATGCCGCAGTGGAAGGCGTGCGCTCGGTGCTGAAGGTACTGGTGATCTTCGCCCTGACCACGCCGTTCTTCTCGCTGTTCGACCAGAAGGCCTCGACCTGGGTACTGCAGGGCCAGCAGATGGCGATGCCGACGTGGTTCACCGCCTCGCAGATGCAGGCGATCAATCCGCTGCTGGTGATGATCCTGATCCCCTTCAACAACCTGGTGCTGTACCCGGCGCTGCGCCGCTTCGGCTTCGAGCCGACCGCGCTGCGGCGCATGACCGCCGGCATCGCCTTCAGCGGCCTGGCCTGGGTAGTGGTAGGCGGCCTGCAGGTGGTGATGGACGGCGGGAACGCCCTGTCCATCTTCTGGCAGATCCTGCCGTACGCGCTGCTCACCTTCGGCGAGGTGCTGGTGTCGGCCACCGGCCTGGAGTTCGCCTACAGCCAGGCCCCGGCGTCGATGAAGGGCGTGGTCATGAGTTTCTGGAACCTGACCACCACCATCGGCAACCTGTGGGTGCTGCTGTCCAACGCGGCGGTGCGCAACGGCGCGGTGACCGAGCGCATCGCCGGCACCGGGCTGAGCGAGGCCGCGTTCCTGATGTTCTTCTTCGCCGGCTTCGCTTTCGTGGCGGCGCTGGCGTTCGGCCTGTACGCGCGCCGCTACAGGATGGTCGACAACTACCGGGCAGCCTGAACATGCAAGGACCGATAACCCTGCTACTGATCGCCGTCACCAGCCTGGTCTCGTGGCTGGCCTTCAGCAACCGCAAGCTGGCCGATCGGCTGATCCTGTGGCCGCCGGCGGTCGACCGGCATCGCCAGTACGACCGGCTGGTGACCTACGGCTTCATCCACGCCGATTTCTCGCACCTGCTGTTCAACATGGTCACGCTGTTCTTCTTCGGGCGGCTGATCGAGCAGATCATGCTGCGGGTGACCGGCAACTGGTGGACGTATCCGCTGTTCTACCTGGCGGCGCTGGTGGTCTCGATCCTGCCCAGCTACCTGAAGAACCAGAAGAACCCCAATTACCTGAGCCTGGGGGCATCCGGTGCGGTATCGGCGGTGCTGTTCGCCTTCATCCTGATCTCGCCGTGGTCGTTGATCTTCGTGTTCTTCATCCCGGCCCCGGCCATCCTCTATGGCGTGTTCTACGTGGGCTACAGCATCTGGATGGACAAGCGCGGCGGCGACAACGTCAACCACAGCGCGCACCTGGCCGGCGCCGCGTTCGGCGTGATGTTCATGCTGTTCATGGAACCGCAGGTGATGCAGGTGTTCCTGGAGCAGCTGATGAACCCACGCTTCGGGCGCTGAGGACGCGCGCGGCGGGCGCTCAGGCCGGATAGGCCTGCAGCAGCCGCGCGTGGACTTCCTCGTCGATCTTCTCGAATTCCCAGCCCCGGGTTTCGCCGCTGAAGGCAAGCTGGAACAGCCCTTCCAGCAGGATTGCGTCATGGTCGTCGGAGGGCGGCGTGCGCGAAGCGTCGAACGGTACAGGCATGGCGCGGCAAGGAAGAAATGTCCGGGCCGTGGAGCAAGCCGCATGCCAGTGTGTGCTGTCCCTTGGACAGCAAGGGAGACAGGCATTGCAGTGTGCAGGTTGGCGTCGGAAAGTGACGCCCTGCGGCGACACTGCCTGCTTTTCACGTCACACCGGCGTGCAACCCCGGCACAATGGGCGCATCCAGCCCGGGGAGCCCTGCCATGAGCCACGACGATTCCGCGTTTCCGCCCGTCGCGCACGACGCGGCCGCGCATCGCTTCACCCTCGCCGTCGACGGCCAGCAGGCGGTACTCGACTACCAGCTGCGCGACGGCGCGATGGTCATCACCCACACCGGCGTACCCGACGCGCTCGGCGGCCGCGGCATCGCTGCGCTGCTCACCCGCGCCGCGCTGGCGCACGCGCGCGCAGGCGGCCTCAAGGTGGTTCCCGAATGCAGCTATGCGTCGGCCTTCATGCAGCGCCATGGAGAATATGCGGACCTGCTGGGATAATCCGCGCCGGACGCGGTTCCGGGTGGAACCGCGCGATCCATCGAGAAAGGAAAGGACATGAAAAGGTTGGGACAGGGAGCCTGCGCGGCGGCATTGGTCGTGCTGGCGATGGCCGGATGCAGGAAGGACGACACGCAGGCGCCGGCGGTAGCCACGGACGGGGCGCCGGCCGCAGCGGCGCCGGCCGATGCCGCGCCGACGGCGGTGGAACTGCATGACGTGATCGAGACCAATGCCCGCTATGTGCTGGGCATCAGCTATCCGCCTGCCGCCAACAAGTACCCCGGCCTGGCCCAGGCCCTGTCCGACTATGCCGAGCATGCCAAGGCCGAACTGCTCAAGGCGGTGGACGAACTCGGCAACGACAAGCCCACCGCGCCGTATGAACTGTCGTTGGCCTTCGACATGGCCGTGGACACGCCGCGCGTGGTGGCGGTGTCGGCCGAAGGCAGCAGCTACACCGGCGGCGCGCATGGCCAGCCGCTGGAGGCGCGTTTCGTCTGGCTGCCGGAGAAGGCGCAGTTGCTGACCGCGCAGTCCCTGCTCGATTCGCCCAAGGGCTGGCAGGCGGTCAGCGACTACACCAGCGACAAGCTGCTGGAGCAGGCGACGGTCCGCGCGCAGGGCGAGGAGATGACGCCGGAGGAGCAGCAGGCCCAGGTGCGCAACCTGTCGAAGATGATCGACGAGGGCACGGCGCCGGAGGCCGCCAATTTCGCGCAGTTCCAGCCGGTGATGGACGCCGCTGGGCGCATCGCTGCGCTGCGTTTCGTTTTCCCGCCGTACCAGGTCGGTCCGTATTCGGACGGAACGCAGACCGTGGACGTGCCGGCCGCCGTGCTGCTGCCATACGTGGCGGCCGACTACCGGGAGCTGTTCGCACACCCTTGAGCCGTGGAGGCCAGCGATGGATGCAGGGCTGCAACGACGTGTCGAAGCACTGCTGCACGAGGCGGGCATCACCCCCGGCGGTGAGCGCCCGCAGGACATCGAGATCCTCGACCCGCGCTTCCATGCGCGGGTGCTGGCCGAAGGCTCGCTCGGCCTGGGCGAGAGCTACATGGATGGCTGGTGGCAGGTGCGTTCGCTCGATGCCTTCCTGACCCACCTGCTGGCGGCGCGGCTGGACGAGCGCGTGCACGGCGGCGGCGAAGTCTGGGATGCGCTCAAGGCCAGACTGTTCAACCTGCAGGCCGGGCAGGGCAGTTATGAAGTCGGCAGGCGCCATTACGACCTTGGCAACGACCTGTACCGGGCGATGCTCGGCAAGCGGCTGGTCTACAGCTGCGGCTACTGGCGCCAGGCCGGCAACCTGGACGACGCGCAGGAAGCCAAGCTCGACCTGATCTGCCGCAAGCTCGAGCTGCGCCCGGGCATGCGCGTGCTGGACATCGGCTGCGGCTGGGGCGAGGCGTTGAAGTACGCCGCCGAACGCCACGGCGTGGAAGGCGTGGGCATCACCATCTCGCAGGAACAGGCCGAATTCGCGCGTGGCTTGTGTGCCGGCCTGCCGGTGGAAATCCGCCTGCAGGATTACCACGAGCTGGACGAACCATTCGACGCGATCCTGTCGGTAGGCATGTTCGAGCACGTCGGGGTCAAGAACTACCGCGGCTATTTCGACGTGGCGCGGCGCTGCCTGCGCGAGGACGGATTGTTCCTGCTGCACAGCATCGGCGGCAACGTCAGCCGCGATCGCACCGACCCATGGATCGCCCGTTACATCTTCCCCAATTCGATGCTGCCCTCGGCCGCGCAGATCACCGCGGCGATGGAGGGCCTGTTCGTGCTGGAGGACTGGCACAACTTCGGCACCGACTACGACCGTACGCTGCAGGCATGGCAGGCCAACGTGGAAGCGGCCTGGGAACGGCTGGATCCGCGCTACGACGAACGTTTCCGGCGCATGTGGCGTTTCTACCTGGCCGCCTCGATGGCGAGCTTCCGCACCCGCCACGCGCAGCTCTGGCAACTGGTGCTGTCGCCGCGCGGCGTGGCGGGTGGCTACGTCGCGCCACGCTAGTGCGGACGGGGCGGGAGAGCGTCGGCGACCGTTCCGGCGTCGCCCGGATGAGGCCCGAAGGGCCACGGCCATGGGACGCGGCAACAAAAAAGCCGCCCGGCGAACCGGGCGGCTTCAGGCAGGCGGCGATACGGAGGCTTACTTGCCTTCGGCGCCGCTCAGGCCACGCTTCTCCAGCAGCGGCCCGATCTGCGGATCGTGGCCGGCGAAGTCGCGGAACAGCTGCATCGCATCGACGCTGCCGCCGCGCGACAGCAGGGTCTTGCGGAAGTGGTCGCCATTGGCGCGCGACAGACCGCCGTGGTCGCGGAACCACTTCTGGGTGTTGGCGTCGAGCACTTCGGACCAGATGTAGGCGTAATAGCCCGCCGAGTAGCCGCCCATGATGTGGCTGAAGTAAGTGGTGCGGTAACGCGGCGGCACCGCTGCGTAGTAGATGCCGTCCTTGACCAGGGCGTCATGCTCGAACTTGACCACGTCGTGCGGCGCGGGGACCTGGTCCACGCCGATCTGGTGCCAGTTCTGGTCCAGCATCGCCGCGCCCAGGTATTCGGTGGTGGCGAAGCCCTGGTTGAACTTGGAAGCGGCGATCACCTTGTCCAGCAGCGCCTGCGGCATCGCCGAGCCGTTCTCGTGGTGCCTGGCGTAGTTGGCCAGGATGGTCGGCTCGTCGGACCACATCTCGTTGACCTGCGAGGGGAACTCGACGAAGTCGCGCGGCACGGCGGTGCCCGAGAAGTAGGGGTACTTCACGTTCGAGAACATGCCGTGCAGGGCATGGCCGAACTCGTGGAACGTGGTGTTGACCTCGTCCCAGGTCAGCAGGGTCGGCTGGCCGGCCGGCGGCTTGGGGATGTTGAGGTGGTTGGCGACCACCGGCTTGTTGCCGGTCAGCGCCGACTGCGACACGTAGGAGTTCATCCACGCGCCACCCCGCTTGGACTCGCGCGCATACGGATCGAAGATGAAGATCGCCAGCTGGCTGCCATCGGCATCGAACACGTCGTAGACGGTGACGTCGTCGTGGTACACCGGCAGGTCGGTGCGCTGCTTGAAGCTCAGGCCGTATTCCTTGCCGGCGGCGAAGAACACGCCGTTCTCCAGCACGTTCTTCAGTTCGAAGTACGGCTTGAGCTGCGATTCGTCGAAGTCGTACTTGGCCTGGCGCACCTTCTCGCTGTAGAAGGCCCAGTCCCACGGCTGCAGCTCGAAGCCCGGCTTGCCGGCGGCCTTCTGCTCGCGGTCGATCATGGCCTGCAGGTCGGCGGCCTCGCGCCTGGCGTTGGCCACTGCGGCCGGGGCCAGCTGGCCCAGCATGGCGTTGACCGCTTCGGGGGTCTTGGCGGTCTGGTTGCCCAGGCCGTAGGCAGCGTAGTTCGGGAAGCCCATCAGCGCGGCCTTCTGCGCACGCAGGGTCATGATCCGCGAGACCAGCGCGGTGTTGTCGTACTCGCCGCCCTTGCTGCCGCGCGAGACCGAGGTTTCGTGGATCTTCTGGCGCAGCGCGCGGTCGGTGAGGTTGGTCAGCGCCGGCTGGCCGGTGGTGTTGAGCAGGGCGATGACGTACTTGCCGTCCAGCTTGCGCGCCTTGGCGGCTTCCGCGGCGGCGGCGATCTGGCCGGCCGACAGGCCGTCCAGCTGCTTCACGTCATCGACCACGATGTAAGAGGCGTTGACCTCGGCCAGCACGTTCTGGCTGAACTTCGTGCCCAGGTTGGCCAGTTCGGCGTTGATGTCCTTGAGCTTGGCCTTGTCGGCATCGGACAGCTTGGCGCCGGCGCGGACGAAGTTATCGTGGTACTTCTCGACCAGGCGCAGGCCTTCGGCGTCCAGGCCCAGCTTGGCGCGGTTGCCGTAGAGCGCCTGGATGCGCGAGAACAGCTTGCCATTGAGGTTGATGGCGTCGCTGTGGGCGGCGAAGCGGGCCGAATAGTCGGCCTGCAGCTTCTTGCGCGCGTCGTTGGTGTCGGCGCCGATCAGCGAGAAGAAAACGGTGGTGGCGCGGTCGAGGACGGCGCCGCTCTTCTCCAGCGCGATCAGGGTGTTGTCGAAGGTCGGGGCGGCCGGATTGTTGGCGATCGCCTCCACTTCCTTGAGCTGCTGCGCCATGCCGGCGTCGAAGGCCGGCGCGAAGTCGCTGTCCTTGATCCTGTCGAACTGCGGGTAATGCAGCGGCAGCGGGCTCTCGGCGAAGAACGGGTTGGCCTGCTGGGCCTGCTGGCCGGCGGCGGCATTCGCGGCCAGGCTGTAGGCCGGCAGGGCAACGCCCAGGGACACGGCGAGGGCGAGAGCGAGGCGGGTGTTCAAGTCGGAAACTCCGGAAAATACTGAACCCTCAGGTTAACCCGGCGACAGTGGCCGGGGGGTGTGTCGAATGGCAGGGTTGCGGCGAAAAGCCGTCTGTTGCAAACCGTTGGCCTCCTGATGGCGTAGGCTGGACGCCCGCTTCAGGGAGCCGGCCATGGCCATAGCCTTCGATTTCGAACTCACTGCGCTGGATGGCGCGCGGCTGCCGTTGGCGGCGTTCGCCGGCAAGGCGCTGCTGATCGTCAACACCGCCTCCAAGTGCGGCTTCACCCCGCAATACGAGGGGCTGGAACGGCTGTGGCGCGAGTTCGGACCGCGTGGACTGGTCGTGCTGGGCTGCCCCTGCGACCAGTTTGGTCACCAGGAGCCGGGCGACGCGGCCGAAATCGGCGCGTTCTGCAGCCTCAACTATGGCGTCAGCTTCCCGATGTCGGCCAAGCTGCAGGTCAACGGCGCCGATGCCCACCCGCTATGGCGCTGGCTGCAGCGCGAGAAGCGCGGCGCGCTCGGGATCGCCGCGATCAAGTGGAATTTCAGCAAGTTCCTGGTCGGCCGCGACGGGCGGGTGATCGCCCGTTATGCGCCGACCGCGCGCCCGGAATCGCTGGAAGACGATATCCGGGCGGCGCTGGGCTGAATCAGGTCACCAGTTCCAGCCGGCGGACGTTCTTCAGGTCGACATGCTGGCGCGCTACCCACAGGTCGTAGGCATCCTGCATCGCCAGCCAGCTTTCCGGGCTGCGGCCCGGGACCTTGGACAGGCGCAGCGCCATTTCCGGGCTGATCCGGCTGCCGCCGTTGAGCACGCGGCTGAGCGTGGAGTCCGCGACCCCCAGCTTCCCGGCCAGTTCGCGGCCGCTGATGTCGTTGGGTTCGAGGTAGACCCCGGTGATGAATTCACCGGGGTGCGGGGGATTGTGCATGTTCATCAGTGGTAGTCCGCATAGTCCAGCACGTAGGCATTGCTGTCCTTGAACTCGAAGGTGATGCGCCAGTTGCCGTTGACGGCAATGGATCAGCGCCCTTTCATTCCGCCTTTCAGCGGGTGCAGGCGGAAACCCGGAATGTCCATGTCCTCGATGGTCTGCGCGGTATCAAGCGCGGCCAACTGTATGCGCCGCCGCTTGGCATGATCGGACTGCACGCCGGCGGTGCTTCCTGTCTCGAAGGGTCTGCACAGTCCCTTGTGCCGGAACGACTTGATCATGCATCCGATCACAGCATGTTGCGCATCGCGCAACATGCTGGGCCTCCCTCAAGGGGCTGGCCGGTGTGTGGATGCAGGAGGATGGCCCGGTGCGCTTGCGCACCGGGCCATGGCGCTTCAGGCCGGCGTCGCGTTGCCGGCTTCTTCGAGCAGATCCTGCTGCTGCAGCCTGACCCGGGTCGGGTCGCCATCCTGCGCCATCGCCCGCTGCAGGGCGCGGCGGGTGGCGGCCGTGACCAGCGACTGCAGGTCGCGGCCGGACCTGCCTTCGGTGGCGGCGGCCAGTTCGCCCAGCACGTCCTCGACCGCGAAATCCAGCGGCTTGCCGGCCAGCTGCAGGCGCAGGATGGCGGCGCGGGCGTCGGCGTCGGGCAGGCCGATCCGGATCTTGCGTTCCAGGCGCGAGAGCAGGGCGCTGTCGATGGCGTCGGGGTGATTGCTGGCGGCCAGCAGGAAGACCTGCCCCTGGCGGGTACTGATGCCGTCCAGCTCCTGCAGCAGCTGGGCGACGATCTCGGCGTTGAGTTTGTCCGAATTGCCGCTGCCGCGCGGCGGGGCGATGGTGTCGATCTCATCAAGGAACACGATGCACGGCGCCTGCGCGCGCGCCTTTTCGAACAGCTGCTTGACCCGTGCGCCGCCGTCGCCGATGAACTGCCCCTTCACGTCGGTGGAGGAGGCGGCGATGAACGACAGCCCGGACTGGCTCGCCAGCACGCGCGCGATCTGGGTCTTGCCGGTGCCCGGCGGGCCGTAGAGCAGGATGCCGCGCGGCACCGGGATGTTCATCCGCGCCAGTTCCTCGGCGTGCAGCAGTTCCTTGCCCAGGCTCTCGAACTCGGCGCGGGTGGATGCCGGCAGGATCACGTCGTCCCAGCCCAGCGCCTGCACCGAGGTCGAGTTCTTGCCGCGCAGGCGGGCGATGGCGGCGCTGAAGTCCTCCAGCGACGGGCGCCCGGCCGGGTGGGTGGCGACCACGCTGGTCACCAGCGTGGACAGGTCGCGCCCGGACATGCCGCTGGTTTCGCGCACCAGCGCTTCGGTCACGGGCAGCGCCAGCTGGGCCTTGCCAAACTCGGCCGAAAGGATGCGTTCGCGGGCGCCGGCATCCGGCGCCGGCAGTTCGATGGAAACCGTGAAGCGCGACAGCACCGCATCGTCGATCAGTTCGCGGCGGTTGGTCGCGCCGATCACCAGCACGTTGCCGCCGCCCTGGTTGAAGCCGTCCCACTCGGCGATGAAGGTCTGCACCAGCTCGTTGCCGAAGTTGTCGGTGTCGCGGCTGCCGCGGCGGGCGAAGGCGCTCTCGCATTCGTCCACGAACAGGATCGTCGGGCCCTGGCCGCGCGCCTGTTCCCACAGCTTCTTGACCTTGGGCCCGGTATGGCCGATGTGCTCGCCCTTCAGGTCGGCGATGGTCACCGCCACGAAGTTGCAGTCCACGTGCTGGGCCAGCTTGCGGGCGATCAGGGTCTTGCCGGTGCCGGGCGGCCCCCACAGCAGCATGCCCTTGGGCAGCGGCGGCTGGCCGGCGGCGAAGCGGTCGACCAGCTTGATGACCTGCTCCAGCGTTGTTTCGGGAATGGCCACGTCCTGCCAGTTGGCCTCCAGCTTGTCCAGCGAGGCCAGGCGGGTGAGCAGCGACTGCTGTATCTGCTGTTCGCGTTCGTACGGGGCGCTGAGTTGCTGCAGTTCGATGATGGGCTGGGCGAACGGCGCCAGCTGCGGCGCCAGCGCGGCGGCCAGCGGTTCCCACGTGGCGCGGTGCGCGTCGACCTCGGCGCGGACCCGCACGAAACCGCCCGGATGGCCGTTGAGGGGCAGGCGGATGAAGATGTCCGAGTCCTTGTCGGCGGGGATGTCGGTGGTCAGGCCGACCATCGCCGCATTGGAATGGTCGCGCTTGTCGGACAGCTGCCAGCTGGTGCCGAGCTTATCCGCCGACGGTGCCGGCGCGCGCACCACCGGGTAGGGATGGGAGCGGCCGTCCTCGTGCTTCTTGCCGAAGGCGTTCAACTGCAGCTGGCGCCTGCCCAGTTCGTCGATCGACGCGAGGATGGGCGCGGCATTGCGCCGCGCCAGCCGGCGCCGGCCCAGCCAGACCAGGAAGGCATACAGGACCAGTGCCGGCGGTATGAGCGCGAGCGGCAGCAGCAGGAGGTCGAGCGGGAACGGCAGCATGTAGCGGAAGTGGTAGATCAGGCCGCCGACCCGGTCATACATCAGCAGGCTGCCCAGCAACGCTGCCCAGGCGAACAGGCGCAAGCCACCGGTGCCCAGCGTCGCCTTCAGGCTCAACGCCGCTCCCAGCGTGCCCTTGCGGGCGGCCTGCATCGCATCGCGGCGTGCCTGTTCCAGCCCCTGCTCGAACGCCGGGCGCATGGCCTGCGCGGCCTGGCAGGCGTTGGGATAGGCCGTGGCAAGCGCCTGTTTGGCGCTGTCGAGGCGTTGCCGGCACTGGGCCAGTTCTTCAAGCAGCACGGTGCGCTGGTTGTCGATGAAGCTGCTGCGTGAAGCACTTGGACCCATGAATGTTTTTCCTGGAAAGAAAACGGCCGGATCTTCGTGATCCGGCCGGTACGTTAAACGATCGACATGGCGCTTCAAAGGCGCCCGTCTGTAGGTGAATCCCCTACGGGTCTACTTTTCGACGAATGCGCGCTCGAACACGTAATGCCCGGGCGAGCCGATGCGCGGCGAGACCTCGAAACCGCGCGCGTCCAGCACGCTGCGCAGGTCGGCCAGCATCTGCGGGCTGCCGCAGATCATGAAGCGGTCGTTGGCCGGATCGAACGCCGGCAGCCCGAGCGTCCTGGGCATTTCCCCGCTTTCGATCAGCGTGGTCAGGCGGCCCTGGTTGCGGAACGGTTCGCGGGTGACCGCCGGGTAGTACAGCAATTTGTCGCGGACGATGTCGCCTAGTATCTCGTCCTCGAACAGCTCCTTCTCGAAGTAGTCGCGGTAGGCCAGGTCGCGCTCGAAGCGCACGCCGTGGCAGACGATGACCTTGTCGAAGCGCTCGTAGGTCTCCGGGTCCTTGACGATGCTCAGCCACGGCGCCAGGCCGGTGCCGGTGCCCAGCAGGTACAGGTGCCTGCCCGGATGCAGGTCGGAGATCAGCAGGGTGCCGGTCGGCTTCCTGCCGACCAGGATGGTGTCGCCCACCTTCAGGTGCTGCAGGCGCGAGGTCAGCGGGCCGTCCTGCACCTTGATGCTGAAGAAGTGCAACTGCTCTTCCCAGTTGGCGCTGGCGATGGAATAGGCGCGCATCAACGGGCGGGCGCCCTCGTTTTCCAGGCCGATCATCACGAACTGGCCGTTCTCGAAGCGGAAGCCGTTGTCGCGGGTGGTGGAGAAGCTGAAGTAGGCGTCCGTCCAGTGACGGACTTCAAGCACCGTCTCGGTGCCGTAAGCGGAAGACATGCCGGGATTCGTGGGGTGTGATAAACCCCCGCATTCTAGCAAACCGGCCCGTTCCGGCCGGGATGCGACGATTTGTCGCGCATCGCGACCTCCTCCTGCAGGTGCGGGGCCTGCCCGCATGGCGTTTCGCTGGAATGCCCGCACGCGGGGCAGGCCCTGATCCACGAGCACATGGATGGTCAGCGATAGCCGGCCGCCTGCAACTCGAAAAGTTCGGCGTAGCGGCCGCCTTCGGCCATCAACTGTTCGTGGGTGCCGCTGGCCTCGATGCGGCCGTCGGCCAGCACCAGGATGCGGTCGGCCATGCGCACCGACGAGAAGCGGTGCGAGATCAGCACCGCGGTGCGCTGCTCGGAAAGCTCCTTGAAACGCTGGAACACCTCGAACTCGGCGCGTGCGTCCAGCGCGGCGGTGGGCTCGTCGAGGATCATCACCTGCGCGTCGCGCATGTAGGCGCGGGCGATGGCGATCTTCTGCCACTGGCCGCCGGACAGGTCCACGCCGCTCTTGAAACGGCGCCCGATCAACTGTGCGTAGCCCTCGGGAAGGGCGTCGATCACCTCGTCGGCCAGCGCGCGGCGCGCGGCGCCGCGGATGCGCGATGCATCGTCCATCGCCTCGACCTGGCCGACGCCGATGTTCTCGCCGGCCGACAGGTGGTAGCGCACGAAATCCTGGAAGATCACGCCCATGTTGGCGCGCAGGTCGTCCAGGTCGTAATCGCGCAGGTCGCGGCCGTCGAGCAGGATGCGGCCCTCGTCCGGGTCGTAGAGCCGCGCCAGCAGTTTGACCAGGGTGGTCTTGCCGGCGCCGTTCTCGCCGACCAGGGCGATCACCTCGCCGGCGCGCAGCTGGAAATCGAGATGGCGCACGGCCCAGCGCTCGGCGTCCGGGTAGCGGAAGCCGACGTCCTCGAACACGAAGCCGGCGCGGATCGGCCGCGGCACCGGCAGCGCGTCCGGGCGCGAACGGATTTCCGGTTCGATGGCGAAGAAGGAGAACAGGTCGTCCAGGTACAAGGCCTGCCCGGCGACCTGCGAGAAGCCGGTCAGCAGGCCTTCCAGCAGCTGGCGCAGGCGCAGGAAGCTGCCGGACAGGAAGGTCAGGTCGCCGATGCTGAAATCGCCGCGGATCGTGCGCCAGGCGATGTAGGCATAGGCGGTGTAATAACCCAGCGTGCCCAGCGCCGCGAGCAGCGTGCCCCAGAACGCACGCCTGCGCGCCAGCGTGCGGTTGGCGCGGTAGAACCGTTCGGCCAGCAGCTTGTAGCGGTCGATCAGGAACCGGTGGAGGTTGAAGATCTTCACCTCCTTGGCGGTTTCCACGCTGGCGCCGACCTGGCGCAGGTAGTCGAGCTGGCGCCGTTCCGGAGTCCAGCTGTAGTTGAGCGAATAGCCCAGCGTGTTGAAGTGCGACTCGCCGAGGAAGGCCGGTACCAGTGCCACCGCCAGCAGGGCGATCAGCCAGGGCGCATAGGCGACCAGGCCGGCGGCGAAGCTGATCACGGTGACCGCATCCTGCGCCTGTCCGAGCAGCTGGCTCATCAGGTTCATGCGGCCCATGGTCTGGCGCCGGGCGCGGTCGAGCTTGTCCTGCAGCTCCGGATCCTCGAAGTCCTCAAGGTCCAGTTCGGCGGCGTGCTCCATCAAGCGCACGCTGGTGGCGTTGGTGAACAGCTCGGACAACAGCGTGTCGGCGTAGTTGACCACCCGCCCCAGCAGGTCCGAGCCGATGGCGATGCCCAGTTCCAGCGCCAGCAGTTCCAGCAGCAGATCGAGGTGGCCGCTCGCCCATGCCTCGCCCAGCGGCGGCATGGCGCCGGCCCCGGCCAGGCGCACGGCCTCGTCGATGATCAGCTTGCCGACGTACAGCATCGCCACCGGCAGCAGCGCACGCACCAGGCGCAGGCACAGGCTGGCCAGGGTCAGGGCGGGGCTGGTCTGCCATATCTGCCGCAGGAACGGCGGCAGGTTGCGCATGGCGTTCATGCGCTCGCGGAAGCTGGGGCGCTTTCCAGTGGCGGAAACGGGGGGCGATGGCGCGTGCGGCATGCGGGACTCGGGCGGCAGGGCCGGATCAGGTTACCTGCTGCCCGCCGGGTTCAGCCGTTTTCATCCAGGTCGATGTCGCCCATGCGTGCGTCGTCGGTGCCGTCCGGGTTGTCGCGCACGGCGCGGCCACGCGGGCCGAAGGAGCGCCGGCCGCTGTCGATGTTGAGGTGGCTGCGCACGCCACGCACGCCTTCGATGGCGGCCACCTGCGCTTCGACCTGCTGTTTCGCCGCTGCATCCGGCACGTCGCCGGACAGGGTGACATGGCCGTCCTTGACCTGCGCCAGTACCTGCGAGGTCTGGCCCTGCGCACCGAGCATGCGCACCACATCGTCGCCGATCAGGGTGTCGGAACGTTCCGCGGCCATGGCGTTCTCCTGCAGGAATGGAGCCCAACCATGGCGCAGGCGTCGTGAGCGTCCCGTCACCTCAGCGGCGCGGACCTTCCGGCGGCGGCGGATCGGAGGACTGCAGCGCCACCGGCAGGTGCCAGCCATAGTGCATGGCCATCATCCGCAGCCCGAAGCACAGCCCGGCACCGGCCAGCGCGCGGGGCAGGGCAGGCAGCCCGAGCCAGTAGCCCAGGGCCACCACCGCCGCGCCGGCCAGCGCGGCCACCGCATACAGTTCGGCCTGCAGCACCAGCGGCACCTGCGCCAGCAGCACGTCGCGGGCGATGCCGCCGCCGATGCCGGTGAGCATGCCCAGCGCGGCGGCCATCGGCGGGGCGATGCCGAAGGCCAGCGCCTTCTGCGTGCCGGCCACGGCGAACAGCGCCAGGCCCATCGCGTCGAACATGCGCACCGGGTATTGCAGCCGTTCGATCAGCGGTGCCCAGAAGAAGGT
Organism: Stenotrophomonas sp. PS02297; assembly: GCF_029959705.1. Lineage (NCBI taxonomy): Bacteria > Pseudomonadati > Pseudomonadota > Gammaproteobacteria > Lysobacterales > Lysobacteraceae > Stenotrophomonas > Stenotrophomonas sp. PS02297. The sequence continues at coordinate 15,781 of NZ_JASCOS010000010.1, forward strand.
GACCACGCCGGCCAGCAGGGTGATGGCCGGATAGCGCCAGTCGCTGATCGCGGCCACCGGCGTGGCGCCGATCAGCAGGTCGCGGGTGATGCCGCCGGCCAGTGCGGCGGCAAAGGACAGCACCAGCACGCCGAAGATGTCCAGCCGCCGGCGCACCCCCATCGTCGCGCCGGACAGGGCGAAGACGAAGGTGCCGATGAGGTCGAGGATCAGTACCAGGGTTCCCATGCGGCCGTATTGTGCGGCCTGCCGCTGGCGGCGGCCATTGTGCCCGGGCACATGGGCGCCGCCAGCAGCGATGGACGCGGCGCGGAAGAGGTCAGGGCAACGGCGGCAGCAGCCCGGCGCCGAGGCGGTTCCAGGCATTGATCACCGCCACCGCCATGCTCAGGTCGCTGATGCCTTTCTCGTCGAAATGCGGCGCCAGCGCGTCGAACGCGGCCTGCGGCGGCGCGCCATCGGGCAGGCGGGTCAGGGCCTCGGCCCAGCCCAGCGCGGCGCGCTCACGCTCGTCGAAGAAGCGGCTCTCATGCCAGGCGGGCAGGGTGTCCAGCTTGCGCGGCTCGATCCCGGCCTTGCGCAGCGCGGTGGCATGCATGTCCATGCAGTAGCCGCAGCCGTTGATCTGCGAGACCCGCAGGAACACCAGTTCCAGCAGGCCAGGCTCCAACGAAGCCGAATGCACGGCCTGGCTGGTCGCCAGCAGGGCCTTGAACGCATCGGCGGCCAGGCGGGTGTAGGGAACGCGGGGGGAAGTGCTGCTCATCGGGAGGGCTCCAGTGGACGGCCGCAGTGGCCGCCTTCATTGCAAGGACGCGCCCGTGTCCTCGGCTGTGACAAGGGCGCGCAGTTTGTGCGGATTGAGCACGCTGTAGATGCGCGCGATGCGGTCGCCGTCGACCACGATGGTGGTGACCGAATGCAGGTGGTCGCCATCGAAGCGCAGGATCGCCGGCTCGCCGTTGACGCTGCCCAGCCGCGCCGGATGGGTCCCGCCGCGGCGCGCGATGGCCCAGAACAACTGGCCGATGCGCTCGGCGCCGAGCAACGGCCGGATCGCCGCGGTGACCACGCCGCCGCCGTCGGAGACCAGCTGTGCGTTGGCATGCAGCAAGGCCTGGAGGGCGGCGTTGTCGCCCCGTTGCGAGGCCTCCATGAACCGGGCCAGCAGGCGGCGGTGCTGGCCTGCATCGGAGGCGAAACGCGGCCGCCCTTCCTGCAGGCGTTTGCGCGCGCGATGCACCAGCTGGCGGCAATTGGCTTCGCTGTGGCCGAGCAGGCCGGCGATGAGCGCATAGTCATGGTCGAACGCCTCCCTGAGCAGGAAGGCGGCACGCTCTTCCGGGCCGAGCTGTTCGAGCAGGGCCAGGAAGGCCAGCGAGACGTCCTCGGCCAGGGCGTGGACCTGCGCGGGATCGGGCGCGGGCGGCAGCTCCATGGCGATGTGCAGCGGCTCGGGCAGCCAGGGCCCGACGTAGTCCAGGCGCTGGCGGGTGGCCATGCGCAGGCGGTCCAGGCCGAGCCGGGTGGTGGCGGTGACCAGCCAGGCCTCGGGATCGGCGATCGCGGCGGTATCGATACCGGCCCAGCGCAGCCAGGCGTCCTGGACCACGTCCTCGGCGTCGGCGCGGCTGCCGAGCAGGCGGTAGGCCAGCGCCAGCAGGCGCGGGCGGTGGTGCTGGAAGGTTGCGGTCATGTCCATGCGGGAAGGACGCGGCAGGGCGTGCAGGCGTGACAACGGGAAGCCGCTACTTTGCCTCACTGGCCGGCGCGCGGCCGCGGACGGTGCGTTGCAGCCCCGCCATGGATGGCAGGGCGTAAAATACCCGGCTCAACCCCCGCCAGCCTCGAGCAAGCCGTGACATCGATCAAGCAGGAAGACCTCATCCAGTCCATCGCCGACGCGCTGCAGTACATCTCGTACTACCACCCGGCCGACTACATCAAGAACCTTGCCGCCGCCTATGAGCGCGAGGAGTCGCCGGCGGCCAAGGAAGCGATGGCGCAGATCCTGATCAACTCGCGCATGTGCGCCGAGGGCCATCGCCCGATCTGCCAGGACACCGGCATCGTCACCGTGTTCCTCGAGATCGGCATGAACGTGCGCTGGGATGACGCCACCATGGGCGTGGAGGACATGGCCAACGAGGGCATCCGCCGCGCTTACGCCTACCCGGACAACAAGCTGCGCGCCTCGGTGCTGGCCGATCCGGCCGGCAAGCGCACCAACACCAAGGACAACACCCCGGGCGTGGTCAACGTGAAGGTGGTGCCGGGCGACACCGTCGAGGTGATCGTCGCCGCCAAGGGCGGCGGTTCGGAGGCCAAGAGCAAGTTCGCCATGCTCAACCCGTCCGACTCCATCGTCGACTGGGTGCTCAAGACCGTGCCGACCATGGGCGCCGGCTGGTGCCCGCCGGGCATGCTCGGCATCGGCATCGGCGGTACCGCCGAGAAGGCGATGCTGCTGGCCAAGGAAGCGCTGATGGAGCCGATCGACATCAACGACCTCAAGGCCCGCGGCGCTTCCAACCGTGCCGAGGAGCTGCGCCTGGAGCTGTACGACAAGGTCAACGCGCTGGGTATCGGTGCGCAGGGCCTGGGCGGCCTGACCACGGTGCTGGACATCAAGGTCAAGGATTTCCCGACCCACGCCGCCAACCTGCCGGTGGCGATGATCCCCAACTGCGCCGCCACCCGCCACGCGCACTTCACCTTGGACGGCAGCGGCCCGGTGATGCTGGACCCGCCGTCGCTGGAAGACTGGCCGCAGATCACCTACGACGCCTCCAAGGGCACCCGCGTCGACCTGGACACCATCACCCCCGAGGAAGTGGCCAACTGGAAGCCGGGCCAGACCCTGCTGCTCAACGGCAAGCTGCTGACCGGCCGCGATGCCGCGCACAAGCGCATGGTCGACATGCTCAACAAGGGTGAGGAACTGCCGGTCGACCTGAAGGGGCGCTTCATCTACTACGTCGGCCCGGTCGATCCGGTGCGCGACGAGGTGGTGGGCCCGGCCGGCCCGACCACGGCCACCCGCATGGACAAGTTCACCCGCCAAATCCTGGAGCAGACCGGCCTGCTGGGCATGGTCGGCAAGGCCGAGCGCGGCCCGGCGGCGATCGAGGCGATCCGCGACAACAAGTCGGCCTACCTGATGGCCGTCGGTGGCTCGGCCTACCTGGTGTCCAAGGCGATCAAGGCCTCCAGGGTGGTCGGTTTCGCCGACCTGGGCATGGAAGCGATCTACGAGTTCACCGTGCAGGACATGCCGGTGACCGTGGCGGTGGATTCCACCGGCGAATCGGTGCACAAGACCGGTCCGCGCGAATGGCAGGCCCGCATCGGCAAGATTCCGGTGATCGTGGAATAAGGCGCCGCCACGTCCGACGTGGCACCGAAACAGCCCGGGCGTATGCTCGGGCTGTTTCCATATGGGGCTGTGGACATGCGTACAGGGCTGTGGACGGGGCTGATCGGCGTATCGCTGCTGCTGGCCGGGTGCTCCAGCGATGGGGGTTCGCGCGAACCGCCGCGCAACGACCCGGCCGCCTGCGTGAGCTACTGCCAGAAGGCCCATCAGCTCTGCAGCGCCAATCCGCGCGGCTATGGCGATTGCGGCGAGGCCAACCGCGACAACCAGTGCGACAGGATCACCAATCCTGAGTTGCGCGGGGCCTGCCAGACCTCGCAGGCGTTCTGCCAGAACCGCTCGGCGGCCGCGGTCTGCGGCGAGAGGTTGAACAGCTGCATGTCCAGCTGCAACTGAGGGCGAGGTCCGGCGGCAGCGCCATGGCGCGTTTCCGCCCGGCAATGCGGCGGCCGCTCCGGCGCTAAGATGGCGCACCGCCTGCCAGGGAGAGCCCCATGTCTGTCGTCCTATATGGATCGCAAAGCACCGCTTCGCTGGTCGTGCACTGGCTGTTGATCGAACTGGGCATCGAGCACGAACTGCACCAGCTCGATTTCGAGCGGGGAGAGCAGAAGTCTCCCGGTTACCTCGCGATCAACCCGGCCGGGCGCGTGCCGACGCTGCTGATCGACGGGCAGGTACTCACCGAATCGGCGGCCATCGCCATGCACCTGGTCGATCTGCATCCGCAGGCCGGGCTGGCGCCGGCGCCGGGTACGGCGGCGCGCGGCGACTATTACCGCTGGATGTGTTTCTGCGTCTACACCCTGATGCCGGCCTACCGCGCGTGGTTCTATCCGCACGAGCCGGCCGGCGAGGCCAGCATCGACGCGGTGAAGGAGCGCGCCCGCGTGAAGCTGGAGGCGGCCTGGCAGCAGGTCGCCGATCACCTGCAGGACGAGGGGCCGTACATGCTGGGCGCGCAGGTCTCGGCGGTGGATTTCATGTTGACCATGCTGATGCGCTGGTCGCGCAACATGCCGTGCCCGGCCGATGCCTGGCCGGTGCTGGCCGCGCATGCGCGGCGGATGAAGGATCGCCCCGCGCTGGCCGAGGTCTACCGTCGCGAGGGCATCAGCGACTGGACCTGAAGCGTCGCGCCCGTCCCCGCGTGCGGCCAGCGGAAGGCGGTGCGCACCCACCGGCCCTTCAATCCACGTAGTCGTCGAACCGGCGCCCGCCCTGGAACGGCATCACGTGCTGCCGGACGATGCCCTTGGGCACGGTCTCCAGCTTCATCACGCCGTATTCCTGCGGCCACTGCGCCTGGTCGCGCGGCAGTTTGAACGTACCCATCAGCATGTCCACCAGCGGCAGGTGGATGGCGTAGTTCACGTCGATGTATTCCTTCTGCCGGGCGTGGTGCCAGTGGTGGTAGCGCGGCAGCACCACCAGGTACTCCAGCCAGCCGAAGCGGATGCCGAGGTTGGCGTGGGCCAGCACCGCCTGCAGGCCGACCAGGATCACGTAGGCGTTCACCGCCGGTGTCGAGAAGCCAAGGACCAGCAGCGGCAGCAGCACCGCGCTGCGGGTCATCACGATTTCGATGAAATGGATACGCGAGCCGGCCAGCCAGTCCATGTGCCGGCTGGAATGGTGCACAGCGTGGAAGCGCCACAGCCACGGGACGTTGTGGTAGGCGCGGTGCAGCAGCGCCTGCGCCATGTCGGCCACGAACACCGCGATCAGGAACTGCGCCCAGACCGGCAGCGACTGGATTGCGGCCTTCAGCGACGGGAACGCGGCCAGCCCGGCGATGGTGGAAGTGGAGGCGGTGACCAGGATCAGGATGAACTGGACCAGCACATGGCTCATGAAGAAATAGGCCACGTCGGTGCGCCAGCCCGGGCGCAGCGGCGACAGCGCGCGCTTGCCCAGGTAGCGCTCCAGCGGCACGAACACCAGCGCCGAGAAGAACAGCGACAGCACGAACCAGTCCAGCCCCAGCGAATAGGGCGTCCTGCCGATGGCGTCGAACTGCACGTTGGTGCCGCCCAGCAGCACCGCCAGGGTCGCGCTGCCGACGCCGATCGTGGCGATGCGCTTGTTGCGGTCGCGCAGGATGGCCAGCGTGCCGAGGATGAAAGCCGCGGCCAGCCCGACCAGCAGCAGGTGGCGGGCGAACTGCTCGTTGTAGACCGCGCGGAACTCGCGGCTGGTCAGCAGCTCGGGGAAGTGGAAGCAGGCCACCGCCATCAGGCTCAACAGCCCCAGCAGCGCGGAGGCATGGGCGAAGAAGGAGCGGTGCGGTCGGGCCATGCGGGACTTCCTGTCGAAGATCGCAGGATTCTGCCTGCGCGCCAGCAACGGCGGCAAGCCCGCTCATGCGTGCAGGCGGAGCCGACCACAGGAGCGGCTGCAGCCGCGATGGAGCTTTGTCGAGGCGGTCGTTTCGCGGCTGAAGCCGCTTCTGCGGCGTTCCCCAGGACTTACAGCAGCGTGCGCACCGTCTCCGGTGGGCGGCACAGCGCGGTGCCCTTGGGCGTGCGCACGATCGGGCGGTTGATCAGCGCCGGGTGCATCGCCATCGCCTCGACCAGCGCGGCTTCGTCGTCGAGCTTGTCCGCCAGCCCCAGTTCGACATAGGCGGCTTCCTTGCTGCGCAGCAGGTCGCGCGCGGGCATGCCCATCTCGTCCAGCAGCTGGCGCAGGGTCGCCGGATCGGGCGGGGTGGCGAGGTAGTCGATGACCTCGATGTCGGCGCCGGCCTCCTGCAGCAGGGCCAGAGCGCCGCGCGAGTTCGAGCAGCGGTTGTTGTGCCAGATCGTTGCGTTCATTACCTTCAGAACCATTCCAACAGCGAGATGCCGACGCCGATATAGGTGGCGCGGTGGTTGTAGTCGATCATGCTTTCGCCATAGCCGTCGAACACCTGTACATGCCCGCGCAGCAGCCGGTTGAGCGGGAAACCATAGTCCAGCTGCACCGAGCCGTGCGAGCGGTCGCCGCTGCGCAGCGAGTGGCGCGCGGTCACCGAGAACTCATGCCCGTTGCGGTTGTAGACCAGGGTGGCGTCGCCGCGGCCGGTGTAGTCCTCGATGTCCGGGTTGTTGTCGTCCTTGGCTTTCTCCGGGATGCGATACCAGGGGCGCAGCATGATCGCCCAGTTGTCCCGGTCCAGGCCGACATTGAGGATCACCCGGTTCCAGCTGCGCGACAGCGGATCGCTGCGGCCGTTGGACTGGTGGTTGAGGCTGATGCCGGTCATGCGGCCGTTCCAGCCGAACAGCGAATAGCCGTTACGGAAGACGAGCATGGCTTCCGGCTCGTAATTGGTCTCGCGGAACGGGCGCGAGATTTCGCTGTTGTAGGCCTGCCAGTGCGAACTCTGGGTATAGCCGACCCAGATGTCGCCGTTGTCGCCGAACAGGTTCTCGGCGACCTTGGTCTTGAAGCTGAGCTGGAACTTCAGCTCGGTGTTGTCCAGTTCCTCGGCCTCGGTGACGGTGTTGGCCGGGTTGGGCGAGTGCGGCATCCGGTTCGGCTTGTCGGTCCAGAACGCGGGCAGCAGGTACACAGGCTTGTAGGCGCGCAGCTGGAACAGGCCGAGCTTGGAGTCCTTGGCCAGTTCCCAGCGGCTGTCCAGCATCGAGCCGCGGCCGGCGTTGGCTACGGCCGAGGCGAGGTCGTCGTGGGCGAAGAGCTCGTTGCGGGGCGGCAGCGGCTGGTCCAGTTCCTTTGCGCTGGCCTTGGCTTCCTTGAGCGTCTGCTGGGCGGCGCTGGCGGCGGCGTCCGCCGCGCGGGTGTCGGCCGGCGTGCGGCCCAGGGCACGGTCGTAGCAGCTCAGGCGCGCGGCGTCCGAGTCCAGGGCGAAGCAGGCCTGCGGCGAGGCCGGCGTGGTGATCGATTCCTGCGCCAGTGCGGCAGCGGAGCAGCCCGTCAGGGCGAGCAGCAGGACAGGGCGGGCGCGGGACGTATGCATGCGGGAGCGGTCCATCCGGACGAGGTAGAGGAAGGCCCCTGCACGTTCAGGGCGGGGGCCATCGGCAGGATTGTCGGTCATTGCCGTGTGCAGCGGGAGTCATCGCCGGCGCGGGCCCGGTTCAGACGAACCAGGCGATGGCGAAAACCCCGAGCATCGCCACGGCCAGACCGAGCTTGAGCGCCACGCCCAGCACGATGCCCAGCCAGGTGCCGATGCCGACCCTGGTCGCCTGGCCCAGCTTGCGGCCGTGCAGGTATTCGCCGAGCAGCGCCCCGAGGAAGGGGCCGGCGAACAGTCCGATCGGCATGAAGAACAGCCCGGCCACGGTTCCCACCAGCGACCCGACCAGCGCCAGCCGGCTGGCGCCGAGCCGTTGCGCGCCCAAGGTGGTGGAGAGCACGTCGACCACGATGGAGATGATGGTCAGCACTCCGAGAACGACCAGCGGCAGCCAGCCCACATGGGTGAAGCCGTCGGTCCAGGCCGCGACCAGCAGGCCGGCGAAGACCAGCGGGATGCCGGGCAGGGCGGGCAGGATCACGCCGGCGATGCCGACGATCACCAGCAGGGCCGCTAGCAGATACAATATGAATGAATAGTCCATGCGGGTTCCGGGCGATGGCCAAAAGGGGTTGACAAGATTGTCTTTACCCGATTGATTTTTGGTTATGGTCGGGTTAAGTTTCAGCCGCTGAGCTTGGCAAGGTCACCGTGAATCGTGGCCTGATGGGTAGATCGCATGATTTGCTGCATCGTTGCACCTCGCTTCCTCCTTGCAGTCAGCCGCCTTCCGGGGCGTATCCATCACACGAGAGAGCAACAGGGAGTTAGTCGAGATGTCCGATCGCGAAACCGGCATTGTCAAGTGGTTCAATGACGCCAAGGGCTTCGGCTTCATCAGCCGCGAGAATGGCGAAGACGTGTTTGTGCACTTCCGCGCCATCCAGACCCAGGGCTTCAAGAGCCTGAAGGAAGGCCAGAAGGTCACCTTCACCGTGGTCCAGGGGCAGAAGGGTCTGCAGGCTGACGCCGTGCAGCCGGTCTGATACAGCCCGCGGAACAGGAAAGCGAAAAGGCCCGCGCAAGCGGGCCTTTTCCATGCAGCGTCCTTGCGGGCGCAGCCTGGGTCAGCGCAGCACCACGCGGCCGTTGACCACGCGCACGTAGGTGTTCTCGCGGATGCCGCCGAGATCCTTCTGGTTGACCATGATCACGCGGCCGTCGTCCATCCGTACCTGGATGTCGTACGAGTCGCCGGTGACGTTCTGCTGGATCTTGTTGCCGGCCAAGGCGCCGGCCGCCGCGCCAGCGGCCGCGGAGATGTTCTGATTGCCCTTGCTGCCACCGGTGTGGCTGGAGATTTCATGGCCGGCCACGGCGCCGACGATGCCGCCGAGGATCGCGCCGGTAGCGGAGGGCGCGGTACGGCCCGAAGCCACCGTATCGATGCGGGTGACGATGCCGCAGTCGGCGCAGCGGGCGTTGTTGTAGCCGCCGCTGCTGTAACCGCCGTTGTTGTAGCCGCCACCGCCGCTGTAACCCGGGGAAGTGGCGCAGCCGGCCAGGGCCAGGCTGGCGATGGCGCCCGCAGCGATCAACTGGATCTTCATGGTGATTCTCCTTGCCAGATGGGTAGCGGGTATGACCATACCCGGCACGGTGAATCCTCCCTTTTCGCACGTGAATGGCGGGCCAACCACGCGTGAAACGGAAGTCGATTCACCTGAAATCCTGATGGCAGGCCTTGCAGTCGTTTCCAAGCTGTTCAGTGACCGCTGCCAGCGCGGTGCAATCGGCCGGCGGCGAGGCCAGCGCGTCGTTCAAGGTGGCGCGGAAGCGGCTGGCGTGCTGCTGGAAACGGGTGTCGTCGCGCAGGCCCGGGAAGGCCAGGTCCAGGTCGTTGGTCAGCGAGCGCAGGGTCTGCAGGCGCGGGGTGGAGTCATTGACGCTGCAGCGGTTCTGCTTGCGGCTGTCGCCCAGCAGCTGTGCCTGGCGCGCCATGACGTTCATCAGGCTGTGCGGGAACGGATCCTGCCGGGCCTGGAGGGCGCGCATCGCCATGACGGTGACGACGATGCCGACCAGCAGGCCGGCGATCAGCACGAACAGGTAACGGGATGCGTTGGACTGGGTACGGCTGGGTTCGGTCATGGCCCGGGCTCCTTGGGGATGCGTCGATGGTACGACGCACGGCGCGTTTCCGGCCACGGTTAAAATGCGCGCATGAAAGAACAAGTGCGCGAACGTTTCGCCGGCATCGACCGGCTGTATGGGGCTGGCGCCATCGAGCGGCTGTCAGGCTGCCGGGTGGCCGTGGTGGGCATGGGCGGTGTCGGCTCGTGGGTGGTCGAGGCGCTGGTGCGTTCGGCGGTCGGGCACCTGACCCTGATTGATGCCGACGACATCTGCGTGTCCAACACCAACCGGCAGCTGCCGGCGCTGGCGGGCCAGTATGGGCGGAACAAGGCGGTGGCGATGGCCGAGCGCTGCCGCGCGATCAACCCCGACGCCGAAGTCGAGGCGGTGGAGGCGTTCCTGACCGGCTCCAACATGGCCGAGCTGCTGGATCGCGGTTTCGACCTGGTCGTCGATGCCTGCGACAGCTTCCGGGTGAAGGTCGAGACCATCGCCTGGTGCCGCCGCCGCAAGCTGCCGCTGATCACCGTGGGCGCGGCCGGCGGGCGTACCGACCCGACCCTGGTGCGGGTGCGCGATGTGTCACGGACCGAACACGATGCGATGCTGGCGCTGATCCGCCGGAAGCTGCGCGGCGAGTTCAATTTCCCCAAGAACCCGCAACGCTATTTCGGCGTGCCTGCGGTGTATTCGCTGGAGAACGTGAAGTATCCGCAGGCCGATGGCAGCGTCTGCGGGCTGCGGCCCAACCTCGGCGCCGATGCGGCGCTCAAGCTCGATTGCGGCGCCGGCCTGGGCGCGGCGACCCATATCACCGGCGCATTCGCCTTCGCCGCGGTCGGCAAGGCGCTTGAAATGCTGCTCAAGCCCAAGGTGCGCTGAGGGCTCCTTCCGTGAGAGTGATTTCAGTCGCGACCGGGCTTTTCCGTCATGGCCCCTTGCACGCTGCGTGCGCTGGCGCATGGCTCCATCGCGACTGAAGCCGCTCCTAGAGGGGCGCCGAAGCCGGCAGATTGAACAGGTATCGTGCGTTCGCGGTGGTCTGCGAAGCGATCTCCTCCACGGGCTGTCCGCGCAGCGCGGCGACGGCCGCGGCGATGGCGGCAAGGCGCGCGGGTTCGTTGCGCTGGCCGCGGATGTCCGCATCGGGCTGGTCCGGCGCATCGGTTTCCAGCAGCAGGAACTCCAGTGGCATCGTCGCCGCCAGCGTGCGCAGGCGGTTGGCGCGCGGGTAGGTGACTGGCCCGCCCAGCCCGATCAGGAAGCCCATGTCCCACAGTTGCCGGGCCTGTTCCGGGCTGCCGGAGAAGCTGTGGATGACGCCGCGCAGGCCGCCGATGCGGCGCAGGGTCTGGATCACGTCCTCCACCGCGCGGCGGGCGTGCACGATCACCGGCAGCTCGAATTCGCGGGCCAGCTGCAGCTGCTTTTCGAAGTAGTGGCGCTGTGTGGTGGGGTCCAGGCCGTCCACGAAAAAATCCAGTCCGCATTCGCCCACCGCGCAGGGCTTCTCACGCTCCAACCAGGTCCGCAGTTCGTCCAGGTGCGCGGGGCGGTGGTCGGCCAGGAACATCGGGTGCAGGCCATAGGCGGGGTGCAGCGCAGCGTCATTGGCGCAGGCCTGGCGCAGTGCCGGCCAGCTCGCCGCGGTTATCGCCGGAACCACCATCGCGGCCACACCCGCCGCCCTGGCGCGGGCGAGCATCGCGTCACGGTCGCCATCGAATTCCGGCGCATCCAGGTGGCAGTGGCTGTCTACCAGGTGCATGGCTCAACGCTTGCGCGGAAGCGCGGGAGGCTCGGTTCCGGCAACCGGATCCTTGCGGCGCTTCCAGTTGGCCAGCAGCAGGGTGCCCATGCCGAACAGGATCTCGTCGATGAAGGGGACCGGGTCGGGCAGGAGCATGCTCAGCACGAACAGGGTGGCCGTGATCTTGAACAGCGTCGGGTAGCGCAGCTTGCGCGCCCATTCCATGAAGGGCAGCAGCATGGGGCTGGACATGGCGGAATCCTGGAGGCGGTGGTGGAGCGGGAAGTCCAATATTGCGACAGCCGGCCGGATTTTCATGAGAGGAACGGTGCGATGGATGCCTCTGTTCAGGTTTATCGTGCTGGAATTGCCCCCAGGTCAACAGGCGGGCGTCCCGCTGGGAGCAGACGATGAAGAGCAATACGACCACCGTTCTGGTAGCTGCCGGCGCCCTGCTGGTGGGAGGCATCGCCACCGCAGCGTTCATGAGCGCCCGCGACAAGGCGGCGCCCCTGCCGGCGATGCAGGCCGAGCAGCCGGTGCTGGACACCACGCCGCTGGCCGATGATGCCGCGGCCGGCAACGCGCTCGCCCCGCACGAACCGGCGCTGGAATACGCCGACGTGCTCAAGGTCGAGCCGGTCAGCCGCAGCGAGCCTGCTTACGCCACCGTGATCGGCACCGAGCCGGTCCGCGAAACCTCCACCACGACGGTGCCGCACGAGGTGTGCGAAGACGTGGTTGTGCAGGAGCGCCTGCCTGAGCGCGACGGCAACGTCGGTGGCACGGTCGCCGGCGCGGTCATCGGTGGCCTGCTGGGCAACCAGGTGGGCAAGGGCAACGGCCGCAAGGCGGCGACCGCCGCGGGTGCCGTGGCCGGTGGCGTGATCGGCAACCAGGTCGACAAGCGCCATGTCGGCGGCCGCGTCGTGCAGCGTACCGAGCGCCAGTGCCATACCGAGCAGACCGCTTCGGAGTCGTCGCGCGTCACCGGCTACAACGTCACCTACCGCAAGGCCGACGGCAGCACCGGCACCATGCGCATGGACAAGCAGCCGGGCAACCGTGTCGCCCTCGGCAACGCCAGCCGGACCGTCGGTTACGACGTCACCTACCGCTTCAACGGGCAGGAAAAGAAGGTGCGCATGGACGACAAGCCGGCCAGCGATCGCCTGCCGGTCATCGATGGCCAGGTAGTGACGCAGACCGCGGCGATGGACACGGCATCCAGCCGACGCTGAGCCTTCGCCGGAAGGGGTGACCTTCCCGCCTGCAGTCGTTACAGACAACGCCCCGCACTCGGGGCGTTGTCTTTTTGCGGGTGCCGGAACTACGGGTGTGTCGTTGCCGGCAACCAGGTCGGGGTGGGGTGGCCGGCGGTGCGCATGAGGGTGGCGCCTGTAAAAAAGCCAGGCCCCGGATTCCCGGGGCCTGGCCTTGATCCGTTTTTCGCGTTGCGTACCGGCGTCAGGAAGCGGCCTTGCTCTTGGCCAGGCGCAGCCAGGTGTCGACCACGGTGTCCGGGTTCAGCGACACCGACTCGATGCCTTCCTGCATCAGCCACTCGGCCAGATCCGGATGGTCGGACGGGCCCTGGCCGCAGATGCCGACGTACTTGCCCTTGGCGCGGGCGGCCTTGATCGCCATCGACAGCAGCTTCTTCACCGCCGGATTCCGTTCGTCGAACAGGTGCGCCACGATCGACGAGTCGCGGTCCAGGCCGAGGCTGAGCTGGGTCAGGTCGTTGGAGCCGATCGAGAAGCCGTCGAAGATCTCGAGGAATTCATCGGCGAGCAGCGCGTTGGACGGCACTTCGCACATCATGATGATCTTCAGGCCGTTCTCGCCCTGCTTCAGGCCGTTCTGCTCCAGCACCTCGACGACCTTGCGGCCTTCTTCCAGGGTGCGCACGAACGGGATCATGACCCACAGGTTGTCCAGGCCCATTTCGTTGCGCACGCGCAGCACGGCCTTGCATTCCAGCGCGAAGGCGGCCGAGAAGCTCGGATCGACGTAGCGGCTGGCGCCGCGGAAGCCGATCATCGGGTTCTCTTCGTGCGGCTCGTAGCTGCTGCCGCCGATCAGGTTGGCGTACTCGTTGGACTTGAAGTCAGACAGGCGCACGATCACCGGGTTCGGCGCAACCGAGGCGGTGAGGGTGGCGATGCCTTCGGCCAGGCGGTCCACATAGAAGCTGACCGGGTCGCCGTAGCCGGCGATCTTCTCGTCGATCTTCTTCCTGGTCACCGCATCCTGGCGGTCGTATTCCAGCAGCGCGTTCGGGTGGATGCCGATGTGGCTGGCGATGATCATTTCCAGGCGGGCCAGGCCGATGCCGGCGTTCGGCAGCTGGCCGAAGTCGAAGGCACGTTCCGGGTTGGCCACGTTCATCATGATCTTCAGCGGTGCCGGCGGCATGTTGCCCAGATCGGTGGTGGTGCGCTCGAAGTCGAGCTTGCCTTCGTAGATGAAGCCGGTATCGCCTTCGGCGCAGCTGACGGTGACCTGCTGGCCATCTTCGATGACCTTGGTGGCGTTGCCCGAACCGACCACGGCCGGCACGCCCAGTTCGCGCGCGATGATCGCGGCGTGGCAGGTGCGGCCGCCACGGTTGGTGACGATGGCCGAGGCGCGCTTCATCACCGGCTCCCAATCGGGGTCGGTCATGTCGGCGATCAGCACGTCGCCCGGCTGCACGCGGTTCATGTCGTCCAGCGTCTTGACCACGCGGGCGGTGCCCGAGCCGATCTTGGCGCCGACGGCACGGCCTTCGGCCAGCACCTTGCCGCCCTTTCCGGTCAGCGCGAAGCGCTCGATCTGGGTGGCGTGGCTGCGCGATTTCACCGTCTCCGGGCGCGCCTGCACGATGAACAGCTTGCCGCTTACGCCGTCCTTCGCCCATTCGATGTCCATCGGGCGGCCGTAGTGCTTCTCGATGGTCAGCGCCTGGCGCGACAGCTCGGCCACGTCTTCGTCGCTGATCGAGAAGGTATTGCGCAGCTCGGCCGGGGTGTCCTCGATCCTGACGCGTTCGCCGGGGACGTCCGAATACACCATGCGGATCGCCTTGCTGCCGAGCGAGCGGCGCAGGATCGCCGGCTTGCCGGCCTGCAGGGTGGGCTTGTAGACGTAGTACTCGTCCGGGTTGACCGCGCCCTGCACGACCATTTCGCCCAGGCCGAAGGAGGAGGTGACGAACACCACGTCACGGAAGCCCGATTCGGTGTCCAGGGTGAACAGCACGCCCGAGGAACCCACGCCGGAGCGCACCATCAGCTGCACGCCGGCGGACAGGAACACGTCCTCGTGCTTGAAACCGTGGTGCACGCGGTAGGCGATGGCGCGGTCGTTGTACAGGGAGGCGAATACTTCCTTGACCTTGCGCACGACGTCGTCGGCGCCGGTGACGTTGAGGAAGGTTTCCTGCTGGCCGGCGAAGGAGGCATCGGGCAGGTCCTCGGCGGTGGCCGAGGAGCGCACCGCCACGGCCACTTCGCCGCCGCCGTTGTCGGCGCTCAGCTTGGCGTAGGCGTCGCGGATGTCCTTGTCCAGCGCCGGCTGCAGCGGGGCGTCGATCACCCAGCCGCGGATCTCGCCGCCGGCGGCGGTCAGCGCGTTGACATCCTCAACGTCCAGCGTCGCCAGCCGGTCGAAGATGCGCTTGGACAGGTCGTTGTGGGCGATGAAATCCTTGAATGCTTCGGCGGTGGTGGCATAGCCGCCGGGCACCGAGACTCCCAGGCCGGCAAGGTTGCCGATCATCTCGCCGAGCGAGGAATTCTTGCCACCCACGCGGGCCAGGTCGGCCAGGCGCAGCTCATGCAACCACAGGATGTTCTCGTTCAAGCGCGATGCTCCGTTGAGGCCATCGCCCGAGGCGGGCTGGTATGGCCACGTCCGTAGGAAGAAGCCAATATGATGCAGTGCACACCTAAGCGGCACAAGCTTGTGACATTACTTTGTCTTGTGCTTGTCTTTCCCGGGACAGGGGCGGGTCACCCGGCCGGCCCCGCCACCCTCAATCCTCCAAGGAGTCCTGCATGACGGCGATCCGGCCGGTGTTCTATGTCTCGGACGGTACCGGCATCACTGCCGAGACCGTGGGCCACAGCCTGTTGACCCAGTTCTCAGGCTTCAGTTTCGTGACCGATCGCATGTCGTTCGTGGACGATGCGGACAAGGCGCGTGAGGCCGCGCTCCGCATCCGTGCCGCGGGGGAGCGCTACCAGGTGCGGCCTATCGTGGTCAGTTCCTGCGTGGACTCGGCACTGGGCAGGATCCTGGAGGACGAGAGCGGGGCGCTGGTGCTGGATGTGTTCGTGCCCTTCATCGGCCCGCTGGAACAGGAGCTGGATGCGGCCCGTCATTCGAAGATCGGCCAGGCCCACGGCATGGTGGATTTCGACACTTACCACCGCCGCATCAATGCCATGAACTTCGCTCTCAGCCACGACGACGGCATCGCGGTGAACTACGACGAGGCCGACGTGGTGCTGGTGGCGGTGTCCCGCGCCGGCAAGACCCCGACCTGCATCTACCTGGCGCTGCACTACGGCATCCGCGCGGCCAACTACCCGTTGACCGAGGAGGATCTGGAGAGCGACCGCCTGCCGCCGCGCCTGCGTCCATACCGCAGCAAGCTGTTCGGCCTGACCATCGACCCGGAGCGGCTGCAGCAGATCCGCCAGGAGCGCCGGCCGAACTCCCGCTATGCCAGCGCCGAGGTCTGCCGCCGCGAAGTGGCCGCGGCCGAAACCATGTTCAGGATGGAGCGCATCCCGACCCTGAGCACCACGCATACCTCGATCGAGGAGATTTCCAGCAAGGTGCTGGGCACGCTGGGGCTGCAGCGGGAGATGTTCTGAAGCCGCGCCGCATGCCGGCGCGATGCCGGCCGTGTACGATCAGGCCATGACACAGGCTCTTTCCCGCGTCGATCGCATTCCCCGGCTCAGCCGCCTCGGCTGGCTGATGGGGTTGTATGCGGAGAATTACCTGCACCTGGTGCGGTTGTTCGCGCCGGACCATCTCCACGAGGGGCGTTACGCCTCGTCCATCGGCGACGGGCTGGACCTGTACCTGGACGTGATCGAATGCCACCGCTATACGGTCGAGCTGCGCATGACCTACGGCATCCTCGATCCGCTGACCGGCGAGCCCGACCCGTCGGCCTACGTGCGCCTGTACCGCGACGCGCAGCAGGTGGAGACCACGCACTGCTATGTCGGGCGGCGCTGGCAGGACGTGATGGGCATGTACCCGCCGGCCGACGAACTGGTCAGCCACCGCCTGCGCATGAACACCTTCCTCGGCAAGTGGCTGGAATACCTGGCCGAGCGCGGGCATGGCGTGGCGACCCTGCATCGCATCCGCGACGCGGTGGCGCCCGGCCCGGCTTCGCTGCCGCTGGAGCACTGAGAAGGCGCGGGCGATCGGTCATACTGCGCGCTTTCACCGCTCAGCCCCGATTCCGATGCCCTACACGCCGATTCTCGCCACCCTGGGTTACGTGCTGTCCAAGGACGGTACCCAGGCCCTGATGATCCATCGCAACACCCGTCCCGGCGACCTGCACCTGGGCAAGTACAACGGGCTGGGCGGCAAGATGGAGCTGGACGAGGACGCACTTGCCTGCATGCACCGTGAGATCCGCGAGGAAGCCGGCATCGAATGCGGTACCACGCGACTGCGCGGCACCATCAGCTGGCCGGGCTTCGGCAAGCAGGGCGAGGACTGGTTCGCCTTCGTATTCGTTATCGAGGACTGGACCGGTACGCCGCTGCAGTCGAATCCGGAAGGCACGCTGGAATGGGTGCCGGTGGACCAGCTCGAATCGCTGCCGCTGTGGGAGGGCGACCGGCATTTCCTGCCGCTGGTGTTCGACGCCGATCCCCGGCCTTTCCACGGGGTGATGCCATACCGCGACGGGCGCATGCAGTCGTGGAGCTACACGCGGTTGTAGGTGGGCGCGCACGGCGCCGATGCCCAGCTCCGGGCGGCCTGCGTGCGAGGCTCGCACTGCCTCTCGTGGCCGCACGTATGCCGTGCGCATGAGAAATGGCGGTATTCACGGCAATCGCGCTAGGCTGGGGCGGCCATGATCCGGAAACCCGAGATGAAACGTCACTTCTCCATGCTGCGCGAGTTCCGGCTCGCCGACTGGTTCACCCTGGGCAACGCGTTCTGCGGGACCGGCGCGGTGTTCGCCGCGATGCGTTTCCTGCAGGACGGCCAGCGCGGTTTCCTGCTGTTCGGCATGGCGCTGATTCCGCTGGCGTTCGTGTTCGACGCGCTGGATGGGCGGATCGCCCGCTGGCGGCAGTCCTCCTCGACCCTGGGGCGCGAACTGGATTCGCTGGCCGACGTGATCTCCTTCGGCGTCGCACCTGCGGCGCTGGCATACGCCTGCGGCATGCAGGGCGGGTGGGACTGGCTGGTACTGAGCTACTTCGTCTGCTGCGGGGTGAGCCGGCTGGCGCGCTACAACGTCACCGCCGAGGAAATCGCCGGCGATTCGGACAAGGTTCCCTACTTCGAGGGAACGCCGATCCCCACCAGCCTGGCGCTGGTGATCCTGCTGGCGGTGGCCGCCCATTTCGAGGCGATCGGCGCGACTCTTTGGGGGGGCGTCTGGCAACTGGGGCCCTGGCAGCTGCATCCGCTGGTGCTGCTGTTCGCGCTGTCCGGTTCGCTGATGATCAGCAAGACCCTGCATATTCCCAAGCCCTGACCGCCGGAACGCGGCCGCGTTGCTATCATCGTCGCGACGACAGCGAAGCAGGGCGATGGCAGTGGCGGACGACAACGACAGCGCGGGTTTCGACGCCGGCCTGAAACGCTCATGGGAGGCATGGCTGCAGGCCATGGGCCAGGGAGACGGCATGTCCTCCGGTGCCTTTCCCTGGCGGGAAGGCATCGAGCAGTGGACCCGGCTGGTCGGTGCCGATGCCGCGCCGCAGGTACAGGAGCTTGGCGCCCGCTTTCAGCAGCAGGCTGGCGACTGGCTGGGCATGATGCAGCAGGTCGCGGCCCGGTTCGCCGGCCGCGACAGCAGTGCCGGCGAGGTCGCCGGCGCCTGGCGCGAAGCCGTGGAAGGGCAGGGCGATGCCATGGTGCGCTGGATGCTCGACGCGGCCCGTGGTGGCAACGCACTGGGCGACCAGCCCTGGGTACGCAACTTCGTCCACGCGCTGCAGTCCGGTTTCGGCGAGGCGGACTGGTTGAACGCACCGGCCTTCGGCCCGGCACGCGAGCACCAGGCGCGCTGGCAGGCGTTGCTGCGGGCGCAGCGCGAGCACCAGGCGCGCATGGAGGCCTATGTCGCGTCGATCCGTGGCGTGCTGGACGATGCGTTCCGGCGCTTCGAGGCGAAGCTGGCCGAGCATGAGGCGCCGGGCAGCCAGCTGACCAGCGCCCGCGCGATGTTCGACCTGTGGATCGATGCGGCCGAGGAGGCCTATGCCACGGTGGCCATGTCCGAGGATTTCCAGCGCATCTATGCGGATCTGGCCAATACCCAGATGCGCCTGCGCGCGGCGACCCGGCAGGAGCTGGAGCGCGCCTGCGAAATGATGGGCGTGCCGACGCGCACTGAGATGGATGTGGCCCACCGCCGCATCGCCGAACTGGAGCGCTGGATGCGGCGCATGGCCGCCGGCCGGGCCGAACGCCGGGCCGAACCCGCTCCTGCGCGGGCAAAGCCGGCCGGCGATCCCGCGAAAAAGACGAAGCCGGCTTCCGCAACGAAAGTGAAGGCGCCTATCAAGCCGGCCAAGAGCATCGCGAAGAAGCGCGCATCGCGCCCCGCCGCCGCCCCGCGCCGCGGAGACAAGGCATGAAGGGTCCGCTGGGCTTCGGCATGGACGATCTGCTGCAGGAAGCCCTGCAACTGCAACGCAAGCTTGCCGACGGGCTGAAGCTGCTGCCGGACGTGGAGGATGTCGGTTACGGCGCCACCGCGCGCGAGGAAGTCTGGAGCGACGGCAAGGTCAAGCTGTACCGCTTTATCGGCGCGCAGCCGCCCTCGGGGCAGCCGCCGCTGCTGATCGTCTATGCGCTGGTCAACCGGCCCTACATGGTGGACCTGCAGGACGGCCGCTCGCTGGTGCAGAAACTGCTGGCCGCCGGCCAGGACGTATATGTGCTGGACTGGGGCTATCCCGACCGTTCCGAGCGTTTCCTGACGCTGGAGGATTACCTGCTGCGCTACGTCGACGGCGCCGTCGATCACCTGCGGGCCCAGCATGGCGGGCCGGTGAATCTGCTTGGCATCTGCCAGGGCGGCGTGTTCTCGCTGTGCTATGCCGCGCTGCGTCCGCACAAGGTGCGCAACCTGGTCACCATGGTCGCGCCGGTGGATTTCCACACCCCGGACAACATGCTCTCGCACTGGGCGCGGCACGTGGACGTGGACCTGTTCGTCGATACGCTGGGCAATGTCCCGGCCGACCTGATGAATGCCAGCTACCTGATGCTCAAGCCGTTCCGGCTCAACGTGCAGAAATACGTGGGGCTGGTGGACATCCTCGACGACAGGCAGGCGCTGGAGGATTTCCTGCGCATGGAAAAGTGGATCTTCGATTCGCCGGACCTGGCGGGGGAGGCGTTCCGCGAGTTCGTCAAGCAGTTCTACCAGGGCAACGGCCTCATGCGCGGCAGCATCCGCATCGGCGACGAGGCGGTGGATCTGGCGCAACTGCGGATGCCGGTACTCAACATCTATGCCGAGCAGGATCATCTGGTGCCGCCGGCGGCCTCGCAGGCGCTGCGTGGAAAGACAGGCACCACCGACTATACGGAGCTGGGTTTCCGCGGCGGCCACATCGGCATCTATGTCTCGGCGCGGGCGCAACGTGAAGTCCCGAGCGCCATCCACGACTGGCTGAGCAGGCGCGCATGAGGCATCGCATCCCCGTTGCGGCGCTCTTGGTCCTGGCCGTGGTTTCCGCCACGGCCGATGCCGCGCCAGGTGCTGCGGCCCAGCGCGAGATCGACGGGTTGATGCAGGCGCTCGAGGATTCGGGTTGCCGCTTCCAGCGCAACGGCACCTGG
Source organism: Stenotrophomonas sp. PS02297 (assembly GCF_029959705.1). Classification (NCBI taxonomy): domain Bacteria; kingdom Pseudomonadati; phylum Pseudomonadota; class Gammaproteobacteria; order Lysobacterales; family Lysobacteraceae; genus Stenotrophomonas; species Stenotrophomonas sp. PS02297. The sequence goes on from NZ_JASCOS010000010.1 coordinate 36,058, forward strand.
TATCCGGCCAGCGATGCGCGCAGCCATCTGCAGCGCAAGTACGACTACCTGCTCAAGCGCGACCAGGCCGACACCGCCGAGCAGTTCATCGAGCGTGCTGCCAGCCGCAGCAGCATGAGCGGCAAGCCGTACCGGGTATCGTGCCCCGGGCATGCCGAACAGGATTCGGCGCCCTGGTTCCAGCAGCAGCTCGTGCGGCTGCGCGGCCACTGACGACTCCGGCGCAAGGTGTTCTGGTGACGGGGCAGGAGCATGCGTGAATCCGCTGCGGCGTGGGGCCTTCAATTGGCGCGTGCATTGGGTGCGCTCTGGACGTCGCCCAACACCCTGGCCGGCCTGCTGGCCGGGGTGGCGGGCATGGCGGCCGGCGCAAGGCCGCATTGGAACCGGCGCGACTGCGCGCTGGTATTCCACCGTTGGCCATGGGGACCAGGTGGCGCGATCACGTTGGGCATGGTGATCCTGCATACCGGCGATACGCTGGACGCGTCCTGCACGACCTACGAACATCGCGCCGGTCGCTGCGAGCATCCACGGGTCCGCCTCGGCGACCATGAGCGCGCGCACGTATTCCAGTACATGGTGCTGGGGCCGCTGTTCCTGCCGGTCTACCTGCTGTGCGGTGGCGTCAGCGTCCGCAATCCCTTCGAGCGTGCAGCCGACCGCTATGCGATGCACGGGCACGGCTGGTGGCCGGGCCGTTCCTGAATCGAGCCGGCGCAGGCCCGGGTCTTGAAAACGCAACCGGCCGGTCATGGCGCCTCAACCTTTTTTGTACATCCTGGTAACGCCTGCCCACCTAGAGTGGGCTCGTTACAAACGCAACAGGAGTACCGGTCACCATGGCAGTCGTTCTTTATATCGGTGGCAGCAAGGATGGCAAGAAGGGCGTGGTGCCCTATGGTTTCAGCAAGACCCGCATGGATACTGACGATGGTCCGGAAATCTATGTGGAACGGGTAATGGATGTAAGCGGCAAGGGCCGGATGCGGGTGATGGTGCTGGAAACACTGCGCGACGACATCGCGTTCCAGCGGCTGAACCGGCACCTGGGATAGAAGGCGGGGAGCCCGGCCCGCGGCTGCGCAGAGCAATCCCGGGGCGGGCTGTCAATGGGTTTCCCCTCCCGGGACGCGCTGCCAGAATGCAGGCTTCCCGAGTAGCGGTAGTCCCTGGAATCCATGCAAGACAGCAAGCTCGCGCAGCAGATCGCGCAGACCATCGCCGAAGAGATCGGCGCACAGCCCGCACAGGCCAAGGCCGCGATCGCGCTGCTGGACGAAGGCGCCAGCGTTCCGTTCATCGCCCGCTACCGCAAGGAAGTCACCGGCGGACTGGACGACACCCAACTGCGCAATCTGGAAGTCCGCCTGACCTATCTGCGCGAGCTGGAAGACCGGCGCGCCGCGGTGCTGGCCAGCATCGCCGAGCAGGGCAAGCTGAGCGACGAGCTGCGCAACGACATCCTGGCTGCCGACACCAAGTCGCGCCTGGAAGACCTGTACCTGCCGTACAAGCCCAAGCGCCGCACCCGCGCGCAGATCGCCCGCGAAGCCGGGCTGGAGCCGCTGGCCGATGGCCTGCTCGCCGATCCCACGCAGGATCCCCAGGCCTTCGCTGCCGCCTTCGTCGATACGGACAAGGGCGTGGCCGATGCCAAGGCCGCGCTGGAAGGCGCGCGGGCGATCCTGATGGAGCGCTGGGGCGAAGACGCGGCACTGGTCGGCGAACTGCGCCAGTGGCTGGGCGATGTCGGCGTGATCCGCGCCCGTGTCGCCGAGGGCAAGGAAACCGAGGGCGCCAAGTACCGTGACTACTTCGAGCACGCCGAGCCGCTGGCGAAGATTCCCTCGCACCGCCTGCTGGCGTTGTTCCGCGCGCGCCGCGAGGAAATCCTGTTCCTGGAGCTGGACCCGGGCAATGAAGCCGAGACCGGCCACCAGTACGCCGAAGGCCGCGTGGCATGGAAGGCGGGCATCGCCGACCAGGGGCGGGCGGCGGACCGCTGGCTGCTCGATGCGTGCCGCCTGACCTGGCGTGCCAAGCTGCACATGCACCTGCTGCTGGACCTGTTCAACCACGCCCGCGAGAAGGCCGAGGCCGAGGCCATCGCCGTGTTCGGCGACAACCTCAAGGACCTGCTGCTGGCCGCGCCGGCCGGCCCGAAGGCCGTGCTCGGTCTGGACCCGGGCATCCGCACCGGCTGCAAGATCGCCGTGGTCGATGCCACCGGCAAGCTGCTGGCCACCGAGACGATCTATCCGCACGAGCCCCGGCGCCAGTGGGAACAGTCGCTGCAGACCCTCAGGCACCTGTGCGCCAAGCATGACGTCGAGCTGATCGCCATCGGCAACGGTACCGCCAGCCGCGAGACCGACAAGCTGGCCGGCGAGGTCCTCAAGGCCTGCAACAACCCGAAACTGCAGAAGGTCGTGGTCAGCGAAGCCGGTGCGTCGGTGTACTCGGCATCGGAGTTCGCGGCCAGGGAATTCCCGGGTCTGGACGTGTCCTTGCGTGGTGCGGTGTCGATCGCGCGACGCCTGCAGGATCCGCTGGCGGAGCTGGTCAAGATCGAACCCAAGGCGATCGGTGTCGGCCAGTACCAGCACGACGTCGACCAGTTCCGCCTGGCCAAGGCGCTGGACGCGCGCGTGGAGGACTGCGTCAATGCGGTGGGCGTGTTCGTCAACACCGCATCGGCGGCCCTGCTGTCGCGCGTGTCGGGCCTGTCGTCGACCGTGGCCGAGAACATCGTCCGCCACCGCGACGAGAACGGGCCGTTCAAACGCCGCCGCGACCTGCTCAAGGTGCCGCGCCTGGGCGACAAAACGTTCGAACAGTGCGCCGGCTTCCTGCGCATCGCCGATGGCGACGAGCCGCTGGACGCCTCGGCCGTGCACCCCGAAGCCTATCCGGTAGTGGAGCGCATCGTCGCCGCGGCGCAGCGGCCGATCAAGACGCTGCTTGGCGACGGCGGCTACCTGCGCGGCCTGAAGGCCGAGCAGTTCACCGACGAGACGTTCGGCGTGCCGACGGTACGCGACATCCTGAAGGAACTGGAAAAGCCCGGCCGCGACCCGCGTCCCGAGTTCAAGGCGGCGCGCTTCGCTGACGGCGTTGAGGACATCAAGGACCTGCGCGAAGGCATGGTGCTGGAAGGCGTGGTCAGCAACGTGGCCGCCTTCGGCGCGTTCGTCGACATCGGCGTGCACCAGGATGGGCTGATCCACATCTCCGCGCTGTCTGACACTTTCGTCAAGGACCCGCGCGACGTGGTCAAGGCCGGCGACATCATCAAGGTGAAGGTGCTGGAGGTCGACGTCGCCCGCAAGCGCATCGCGCTGACCCGCCGGCTGGACGACAGTCCGGCGCCCGCCAAACGACCGGACAAGGGCGCGGGGCAGGGTCATCCTGTCCGGCGCGATGGCGGCCGCGGCGAACCGTCGCGGGGCGCACGTCCAGGCAGCTCGGCGCCGCCGGCGGACAATGCCCTGGCCGAAGCGTTCGCGCGCGCGCGCCGCAGTTGATGCGCTGACCTCCCCATGCAGACGAAAGGAAGGCCCCGGTATCCGGGGCCTTCTTTTTCTTCGGCAAGGTGGGGCGCCGGCATTCGGCCGTGGCGATGGATGCAAAAAGGCCAGGCATCGCTGCCTGGCCTTTGCTGTGCTGGTGCCGAAGGTGGGACTCGAACCCACACGCTTTTAAGGGCGGCGGATTTTGAGTCCGCTGCGTCTACCGATTCCGCCACTTCGGCTGGCAGGGGCGCAAGTATAGCGGACGGCTTTATGGTTGGGCAGGGATTTGCGGGTATTTTTCGCAAAGTGCCGGACGGCGCCGGTGGCTATACTCAAGTCATCCGGGATCAGGGGATTGCGATGGGTTTGCTGCACTCCGTGCGGGTGGTGATCGTGGAGAACGACGACTTGAATGCAACGCTGCTGCAGTTGCAGCTCGAGCGCGAAGGGCTGCAGGTCGTCGGTGTCGCGGACACCGTGCAGTCTGCCTTGGGCATGATCGATGAGCTGCGTCCGCAGCTCGCCTTCCTGGACTTCTGCCTGGCCGACAACGAGGACAGCACGCCGGTTGCGGAAGTGCTGGTCGGGCGCGGGATTCCTTTCCTCGTCGCGACCGGGATGGAGGCCGGGCGGTTGCCTGCGATCTTCGATGCGGGCGTGAAGCTGGCCAAACCCTACACGGGAAGCGATCTGCGCGGGGCCCTGTCCAGGGTGCTGCAGCCATAGGGAAGTGGCGGCGGTGCAGGCCTGCGTTCTTCCAGGCAACAAAAAAGCCCTGCCTGGGCAGAGCTTCCTTGAATTGGCGTCCCCACGGGGATTCGAACCCCGGTCGCCACCGTGAAAGGGTGATGTCCTAGGCCTCTAGACGATGGGGACGCGAAACTTCATCAAATTTTTTCGACTATCCGAACGGCCTAATGTCCGGATTTGGTGGAGCCAAGCGGGATCGAACCGCTGACCTCCTGCATGCCATGCAGGCGCTCTCCCAGCTGAGCTATGGCCCCGTATCCAAATTTTCGAGCGCGGAATGATACCGAACTCTTTGTCGGAGTGGAAGCTTTTTCTTCTTCCTCATTGCCTGTTGGGCAGGCAGCTTCTCCAACAAAAAAGACCCTGCAAAATCTGGGTCTTTGTTTTCGATGAATGGCGTCCCCACGGGGATTCGAACCCCGGTCGCCACCGTGAAAGGGTGATGTCCTAGGCCTCTAGACGATGGGGACGCGAAACTTCATCAAGTTTTTTCGACTATCCGAACGGCCTAATGCCCGGATTTGGTGGAGCCAAGCGGGATCGAACCGCTGACCTCCTGCATGCCATGCAGGCGCTCTCCCAGCTGAGCTATGGCCCCGTTGTTGCCGAGAAAGAAATGATAGCCCGGCTTTTCGGGCCGAGCAAGCCATTTGTGAAAAAAAATCTTCACACGCCTGCTGCTGCCACTGCGGACCTGGATGTACGGCATTTTCCGGCAGGGTTGCACCGGCTTCTCCGATGGTTCGGCTCACTCACTTCCTCCAATGTTGGACCTCACGCCGTGGAGCCGGGTGGTCCGGATGATGAAGGTTCTCGATCTCTTTCTTCTGCTTGCGGCTGGTGTGACGACACCCCAGCAGACGCAGGTGTTCAAATGCATGGAGCAGGGACAGGCGTCCTATCAATCGATGCCCTGCGATGGCGCAGCGTTGAAGGTCTGGAGTGTGCTTCCGCAGGCATCGATCGAGCCTGGGGCGACGGCGGGAGTACGAAAACCGGTACGTGCCGGACGCAGGGCCGGTCATTCCGGCGCGGGTTCCGGCCGGAGTGCCCGGCGCCCCGGGGGCGATGCCTGTACCAAGGCCAGGGAGGGCAGGGATGCGGCCTATCGCGCAGCGGGCCTGAAGCGGGGGTTCGCCCTGTCCAGCTACTGGGACAATCACGTCCACGACGCCTGCCGGTGACCGCGGATGCTGGCATCGCGGATGGGAGTGGGACGATGGAATGCTGGATCGCCTGGACCAGCGTTGGGGAAAAGACACCCGGTGCCATGCACAGTCCCATGCCATCAGCAGGGAAATGGAGGGGCTGGTGCAGCTTTCCTTCCATTGAAGAGCATCCAGCAGATGGCTGCGGGGGTGGCAATCCGGGCCGACTCCCAGCGCCCTTGCGCACCGCTGGCTTTTCTTGATGCATGCGGCTTGCCGCTTCTGTGTTTCCGTGCAGGTAGATCTTTTCCCACGAGAGGAATCGGCGCGGTATGTCGAGCAGGGGTGGCGATTGGTTTGCGAATTCGTCTTCCGTTTCAGGCGGCAGAGTCGACCCGGATGCAATCGATAAAGTAGTGCAGTGTGGTCAACACAGGCCCGGTCTGCCCCCTCCAACGGTCGCGAGCACCGGGGATTGCCAGCTGCGGTACGTTCCTGCCGTAACGAGTGGGCCAGCACCAGCGAGTGAACCCGCGCCTCCTGTCGTTGCTCGCGGAAAGCGCCGGCGACTATGGAGACTGGCCCGCTGCACGCGCAGGCCGGAAATGCGACGTAGTGGCCCTGTTGGTTCTGGTGGACCGGTCGTGCAGCCCATCCAGGCGCGGACTGCGCTGGCACGACCTCGAATCGGTCCCTGTCCAACGCAGCTCGCTGCCATATCGGCGCAAAGCCAGCAGGACTTCATTGACGTCCTGCCGGTCGATATCGCCGGTTGATTCGATCACCCGGATCCGTGAAGTCGTGCCGTTCTACGGTGCTGAAGTCCGAGGGGGAGGACAACTGCACCGGCTGCACTTTGCTGCCTTCAACTCGCTGACGCCACCCCTCGGAACCATGCGGGACTTCCGCCGGCCATCAGGTCAACAGTTCGCGCCGGATGATTTCTGCGCCTGCGCTGAGGGCAAGCAGCTTGCCTCGGGCGACCCGACGAGCGAGGGGGGCCATGCCGCAGTTGGTGGAAGGATAGAGCTTGTCCGCGTCGACAAACCGAAGGGCGTTCCGCAGTGTGTTTGCCACTTCATCCGGCGTCTCGATGGTGTCGCTGGCCACGTCAATGGCGCCCACCATCACTTTCTTGCCGCGAACCAGCTCGATCAGATCGATCGGCACATGTGAGTTCTGGCACTCCAGTGAAATGATGTCGATGCTGGACTGTTGCAGTTTCGGGAAGGATTCCTCGTACTGGCGCCACTCCGAGCCCAGCGTCTTTTTCCAGTCGGTGTTGGCCTTGATGCCATAGCCGTAGCAGATATGCACGGCGGTCTCGCACTTCAGTCCTTCAACGGCACGTTCCAGGGCGGCAACACCCCAATCATTCACTTCATCGAAGAAGACATTGAACGCGGGTTCGTCGAACTGGATGATGTCAACGCCCGCCGCTTCCAGCTCTTTGGCTTCCTGGTTGAGAATTCCGGCGAACTCCCAGGCCAGCTTTTCGCGGCTCCTGTAGTGGGCGTCGTAGAGTGTGTCGATCATCGTCATCGGGCCGGGCAGGGCCCATTTGATCGGCTGCCTGGTCTGCTGGCGCAGGAACCTGGCATCGTCAACGAAGACCGATTGCGGACGACTCACCGCACTCACGACCGTCGGCACGCTGGCGTCGTAGCGGTCACGGATGCGTACGGTCTCGCGCTTCTCGAAATCCACGCCCTCAAGGTGTTCGATGAAGGTGGTGACGAAGTGCTGGCGGGTCTGCTCGCCATCGCTGACGATGTCGATACCGGCCTGCCGTTGTTCGTGCAGCGAAAGACGCAATGCATCCTGCTTGCCTTCAACCAGCTCCTCGTCCTGCAGCTTCCAGGGGGACCAGAGCTTTTCGGGTTGAGCGAGCCAGGACGGCTTGGGCAGGCTGCCGGCGGTTGAAGTGGGCAACAGTTTCTTCATGACGGGTGGTTTCTTGTTCCGGGTGATGGTCAGAGCGCGCAGTTGGCGGCCCACCGCTCAAGCGTCTGGCGGTATGGGGTGATGAAGTTCTCTTCCGTGAATTTTCCCTGCTTGACGGCCAACTGGCTGCGTTCCTCGCGGTCATAGACGATCTTGGTCAGGGAGTAGTCCTGGTGCTTCAAGCTGGGCTGATAGACGCTCCCGGCGGCCGAGTTGGCGTTGTAGATCTCCGGCCGGTAGATCTTCTGGAAAGTCTCCATCGTGCTGATGGTGCCGATCAGCTCCAGGTCCGTGTAGTCGCCGAGCAGGTTGCCGAAGAAATAGAAGGCCAGCGGCGCAACGCCGTGCGGCGGCATGAAGAAGCGCACCTGCATGCCCATCTTCGCGAAATAGTGATCGGTCGAGGAGAGCTCGTTCTGCAGGTACTCCACGCCCAGCACCGGGTGCTGGTTCGCGGTGCGCTGGTAGATCCTGCTGCTCGATGCGCTGATGCAGATCACCGGCGGCTTCCCGAAATGGGCCTTGTAGGCGTCGGAGCTCACGAAGTGCTTGAACAGCTTGCCGTGCAGGTCGCCGAAATCCTCCGGCGTGCCGAACACCGGCCGGGTGCTGTTGTACGCCGGCAACAGCACGCTGAAGTCGTAGTCACGCACGTAGGAGGAGAAGTTGTTCCCGGCAATGCCCTCGATGCGCGCTCCGGTTCTGCCGTCGACGATGGTGGTCTTCAGTATCTCGATCAGCGGGAAGGCGGCGGCCGCGCCATGGGCGCCCACCTCCATCTCGACGGAGATGATCTCCAGCTCGACGGCATAGCGATCCCCGGTGGGATTGTCCCAGTCGGCGAGGCTGTTGAAGCGGTTGTCGATCATCTTCAACGTATTGCGCAGGTTTTCCTGGCGGCTGATGCCCCTGGCCAGGTTGGCGAAGTTGGTGGTCAGGCGGGTGCTGTCCGAGGGCTGGTAGTTTTCATCGAAGCAGATGCGCTTGATGCTGAATTCGAAGTTTTCTTTCATGGCGGCCCGTTACCGTGGGTTCTGCGGGTGGAGTCCGGCACAGCGTCATGCTGATCCGGTGCGCGGGGAGGGGGCTTTCAGGCGGCGGCGACGTTCCCGGTGGCGCGGGTTCTTGCGTGACAGGTCAGGTCGAGTACCGGCAAGGCCCGTTCGACCGCCAACCTGGCGCGTTGGATAAGGTCGTCGTTGCGCAGGCTGTCGCCTGCGAAATCCCTGTCGGTCGCGTATACGCCCAGCGGCAGGGTGCGCGCCTGGAAGAAGCTGAACAGTGGCCTCAGTTGATGGTCGATCATCAGCGCATGGCGCTCGCTGCCGCCGGTAGCAGCGAGCAGGACCGGCATATCGACCAGGGCGTCCTGGTCAATGAAGTCGAAGAAGTGCTTGAACAGCCCGGTGTAGGAGCCACGGTAGACCGGAGTGGCCACTACCAGGACATCGGCCTGTTCGACCGCTGCGAGCTCCCGCTCCACCGTGTCGGGCAATTGGCTGCGCCTGACCGTACCGGCGAGCAGGGGGGCGAGTTGGCCGAGCTCGATCAGGTGGCGTTGGCAGGGGATCTTCGCTGCGATCAGGTCCGATAGATGCTCAGCCAGCGTCGCAGCCCTGGAAGGCCGTTGTAGTCCGCCGGAGACCGCGACGACGCGTAGTGGAAATGGGGGTGTCATTTTCGCCTTTCATGTAGCGGGTTCGTCCGGCAGCCGAGGGGGAATGGATGCCGAAAGTCGATCCTAGCCATGAGGTTCGATGAGGTAAAATGGTATTAATTCAAGAATCCATGATTGGAATTCATCAATATGCTTGAGCGCATCCACCTCAACATCGTCCAGCAGGTCGAAAAGCAGGGCTCGCTGACGGCCGCGGCGGGCGTATTGAATCTGACCCAATCGGCGTTGAGCCACAGCATCCGGAAGCTGGAGCAGCAACTGGGCACGGATATCTGGCTGCGCGAAGGCCGAAGCCTGCGTCTCACCCAGGCCGGTCAATACCTGCTGGCAGTGGCGAGCCGTGTGCTGCCGCAGCTGGACCTGGCCGAAGAGCGCCTGGACCAGTTCGCACAGGGCGAGCGTGGGGCGCTGCGCATCGGCATGGAATGCCATCCCTGCTACCAGTGGCTGCTCAAGGTGGTGTCGCCCTATCTGGCCGCATGGCCGGACGTGGATGTGGACGTCAGGCAGAAGTTCCAGTTCGGCGGGATCGGTGCGCTGTTCGGCTACGAGATCGACCTGCTGGTCACCCCCGACCCGCTGTACAAACCGGGCCTGAAGTTCGAGCCCGTGTTTGACTACGAGCAGGTGCTGGTCGTGGCCAGGGATCACCCCCTGGCGTCGGCAACTTACGTGAAGCCCCAGCAGCTGACCCGGGAGATCCTGATCAGCTATCCCGTGGATATCGAGCGCCTGGACATCTACAGCCAATTCCTGCTGCCCGCCGGCGTGACGCCGCGGCGGCACAAGACCATCGAAACGACCGACATCATGGTGCAGATGGTAGCCAGCCGCCGCGGTGTGGCCGCGCTGCCCCGCTGGTTGGTGGAGGAGTATGCGAGCAGGATGGAGGTGGTGCCGGTGCGGCTGGGCGCACGCGGCATCGCCAAGCAGATATTCCTTGGCGCGCGTGAGGCGGACACCGGCATCGATTACGTGCGGGCCTTCATCGACCTGGCCCGGCACCCGGCCGCGGTCGCTGCTGCCCGGCCGGGAGCCAGGCGATGAATGACAACACCGGTCGCAGCTCGCTCGCGCGGCTTCCCGATATGCCCAGGCTTGCCAGCATCATCACCGACGGCTATTCGCTGGAAGTAAGCGCCAGAGCGATTCCTGTGCTGGCCACAGTGGCACCCCGGATAGCTCCCGGCACAACGGTGTTCATTCCCTACCTGCCGGGCGAAGACGACGATGCACGGTTGAGTGCAGCCGCTGCGGTTCGTGGGCTCGGCTTCGAGCCCATGCTGCATGTCCCGGCACGTCGCATCGCCTCGCATGCTGAACTGGAGTCGTTCGTCGCGCGCGCGGTCGCCGAGGCCGGGGCTGAGCGGTGCTTCGTGATCGCCGGTGATTCGTCCCGCCCCAAGGGGCCGTTTCCCGACAGCGCCTCGCTTATTGAAACCGGTGTGTTCGAACGTGCGGGCATCAAGCTTCTGGGGGTGGGCGGACACCCGGAAGGTCATCCGGTGATGGGCGAGGCGACTCGCTGGGAGGTACTTGCACGCAAGTGCCTCAGCATCGAAGGCCGTGGCATGACGCCGCTGATCGTCACGCAGTTCGGGTTTGATGCCGACGCCGTAGTGGCTTGGCTGGAGGCATTGCGCGAGCGTGGCATCGAGCATCCGGTACGCGTGGGCGTGCCAGGTCCTGCAGGTGTGGCGGTGCTGTTGCGTTACGCGGCCATGTGCGGTGTCAGTGCAAGCGCATCGATCTGGTCCAAGTACGGTATCTCGATCGGCAAGCTGCTTGGCACGGCCGGGCCGGATCTGTTTGTCGATCGCCTGGCCAATGGCCTGACGGAAGCGCACGGAAAGGTGAACCTGCATTTCTTTCCGTTCGGAGGCATCGCCCAGTCCGTGGAATGGGCGGAGAACTACCGCGCTCGCAGCCACCTCGGGCACGCATGATGTGCCGAGCGGGGCATCTTCACCTTCCCGCAGTGTTCCCCAAAGCAATGGCCGGTATGTCCGCATGAGCGTGCTTTGCACAAGGACGGGCAGGGGCAACCAGCGGTTGCCCAATTTCGATTCATCCCCGGCCAGGCCGTGCCGCCCGCTTGACGATTCGAGGCGCGATATCGTGCCCCGGGTGGAGCGCCCTGGCCAGAACCAGGGCTTCGTGTCGGTTGCTCGCGCGGACGGGTTCGATGAAAGCCAGTTCCTCGGCAGGCAGGATGGTTTCAACACCGGATTGGCGCTGATGTCGTTCCTGTTTCAGAAAGTCGCGGAACAGCGCCTCTTTGCCCCGGTACACCACCGTGACCAGGTAGGTGGGCTTTGCCATCAGCTCCGTACCGGCAACGGTAGTGGGGCGCCGCGCAGGATCATCCTTCCGTGTCCTGTGCGCCGTAGAACTTTACCCCGAGTCGGATCTTGTCGCGGCCCTGGTCGCGGCGGTGGCGGTTGCTGTCGCGCAACGAATAGACGCAGCCGCAGTACTCCTGCTGGTAGAAGTTCTCGCGTTTGCTGATCTCGATCATGCGAGAACTGCCGCCGCCTTTGCGCCAGTTGTAGTCCCAGTAGAGCAGGCCTTGGTAAGGCGCGGCCGCGCGATGCCCGCAGTCGTTGATCTGCGCCATGTTCTTCCAGCGCGAGATGCCCAGCGAACTGGTCATCACCCGGAAGCCATGCTCGTGCGCGTACAGCGCGCTGCGCTCGAAGCGCATGTCGAAGCACATGGTGCAGCGGATGCCGCGCTCGGGCTCGTTCTCCATGCCCTTGGCGCGGGCGAACCAGTTGTCGGTGTCGTAGTCGGCATCGACGAACGGCACGCCGTGCTTCTGCGCGAAGCGGATGTTCTCCTGCTTGCGTAGCTCGTATTCCTTGAGCGGGTGGATGTTGGGGTTGTAGAAGAAGATCGTGTAGTCGATGCCCGATTCCACGAACGCTTCCATCAGCTCGCCCGAGCATGGCGCGCAGCAGGAATGCAGCAGCAGCTTGTCGCCGCCGCCGGGAAGCACCAATTTCTCGCGGGTGGCGTTCATGCGTTTTTCGCCACCAGCTTGACCACGCTGGAGAAATCCAGCCCACCGTTGCCTTGCCGGCTGTTCATCGCGTACAGGTTGCGCGCCAGCTCGCCCAGCGGGATCGACGCGCCCGTGCCCATCGCCGCCTCGGCGGCCAGTCCGAGGTCCTTGAGCATCAGGTCGTTGCCGAAGCCGCCGCTGTAGCCGCGCGAGGCAGGTGCGTTCTCCAGCACGCCGGGCCATGGGTTGCAGACCTCGGTGGCCCAGCTGCGGCTGGTGCTGACCGCCATCATCTGCGACAGCGCCCTGGCGTCCAGCCCGTGCGCCACACCCAGCGCGATGGCCTCGCCGGTGGCCGCCATGATCACGCCCAGCGCCATGTTGTTGCACAGCTTGGCGACCTGTCCCGCACCGGCGTCGCCCATGTGGAAGATGTTCTTGCCCATCGCCGACAGCACGGGATGCGCGCGTTCGAGCGCCTCGGCGCTGCCGCCGACGATGAAGTTCAGGGTGCCGACCGCCGCGCCGGCGGTGCCGCCGGAGACCGGCGCGTCGATCATGGCCAGGCCGTGCGCGGCGGCGGCCTCGGCGACCTTGCGCGCGGAAGCCGGGGCAATGGTGCTGCAGTCGATGACCAGCGCGCCGGCGGGAATCGCCGCCAGCAGGCCGGCGTCGCCGAGGTACAGCCCTTCGACGTGGCGGCTGGCCGGCAGCATCGAGATTACGATCTCGGCGTCAACCACCGCCTCGATGGCGCCGGACGCCGCGCTGGCGCCGGCAGCGACGGCGGCATCCACCGCGGCAGGCGCAAGGTCGAACACGCGCAGCACGTGGCCGGCCTTGAGCAGGTTGGCGGCCATCGGCCCGCCCATGTTGCCGAGACCGATGAAGGCGATGCGGGACATAAGGGGTTCTCCGTCAGCGGCCGAGGTCGGCCAGTGGATGGGCGTCGGCCGGCCACGGCGCGGCGAAGAACGCCTGCGCCCAGCCTGCCGTGGCGGCGGCCAGCGTCGCCGGCTGCCAGCGTGGGGTGCGGTCCTTGTCGATCAGCAGGGCGCGGATGCCCTCGGCGAAATCGCCGTGCGCGGCGCAGTGCAGGGCGACGACGCATTCGAGGCGGAACACCGCCGCCAGCGATAGCGTGGCGGCGCGCTGCTGCAGCTCGTAACCCAGCCGCGCCGAGCCGGGCGATCCTGCGGCCAGCGTGGCCTGCGCGTTGTGCAGCCACGGGTCTTCGCCGGCATCGATTGCGGCGATGGCGTCGACGATGGCTTCCAGCGCGCCGTGAGCGCAGGCGGCGGCGATGGTCTGCGCATGGCGCTGCAACGGTCCAGGCGCGGACGGCTGCGCGAAGCGGGCGAGCAGGACCTCGAGCTGCGCGCATGCGCCGTCGAGCGTCCACGCTTCGGCGGCCAGCGTGTCGAACACCTCGGCGCGCCGCGCCTCCGGCACGAACACGTCGGCCATGCCGGCGTGGATGGCATCGCCGGCATCCAGCGGCGCGCCGGTCAGGGCCAGGAACAGGCCGGCGCGCTGCGGCACGCGATGCAGCAGCCAGCTACCGCCCACGTCCGGAAACAGGCCGACGGTGATTTCCGGGAAGGCCAGCTTCGAGCGCTCGCTGACCACGCGATGGCTGGCTCCCGACATCAGGCCGATGCCGCCGCCCATCACGATGCCATGGCCCCAGCACAGCACCGGCTTGGGATAGGTATGGATGCGGTGGTCGAGGCGGTATTCGGTCGCGAAGAAGGCTTCGGCGTGCGGGTTGCCGCGGGGGTCGGCAAAGGCATCGCCTTCCCAGCGATCGCGCTGCTGGTGCTCGCGCATGCCGCGGTACAGGCCGTGCAGGTCACCGCCTGCGCAGAAGGCTTTTTCGCCCGCGCCCTGCAGGACGACCAGTGCGATGCCGTCGTCGCCGGCCCATTGCACCAGCTGCGCGTCCAGCAGTCGCACCATTTCCAGGGACAGGCCGTTGAGCGTCTTCGGCGCGTTCAGGGTGGCGATGCCGAGGCGCATGCCGTTGCCGGTGGGGCGCTCCTCGAACAGCACGCACGGTTCGGAAGCCGGTGCCTCGGCGGTGGCGTTCATGCGTTCTTCCATTGCGGGGCGCGCTTGTCGAGGAAAGCGTTGACGCCTTCGGCCTGGTCGGCGCGATCGAACAGGTCGACGAAGGCCTCGCGCTCGGATACCAGCGCGGTGGCGTGGTGTTGCGTGCGGGTGGCCTGCACCAGGCGCTTGCACGCGGCCACGCTGCTGGGGCTCTGTTTCCCGGCCTGCTTCGCCCAGGCCAGCGCACGCGCCTTCGCTTCGCCCCTGGGAGTCACGTCCTCCACCAGTCCGATCCGCAGGGCGGTGGCGGCGTCGATGCGCTCGCCCAGCAGGATCATCCGCTTGGCCCAGCCCTCGCCGACCAGGCGCGGCAGGTTCTGGGTGCCGCCGGCGCAGGGCAGCAGGCCGACCGTGGCTTCGGGCAGCGCCATCTGCGCCTGTTCCTCGGCGATGCGCAGGTCGCAGGCCAGCGCGCATTCCAGCCCGCCGCCCATCGCGTAGCCATTGATCGCGGCGATCGACACGCCGCGGAACGCGGCCAGCGTCTCGAACGCCTCGCCGAAGCGGCGCGCGGCCTCGCGTGCCAGCGCCTTGTCGCCGTCGGCGAACTGCTTGAGGTCCGCCCCGGCGGAGAAGAACTTTTCGCCTTCGCCGGTGACGACCAGCGCGTAGATGTCGCGGTCCTCGTCCAGCGCCTTGACCAGGTCGCGCAGCGCCGCCAGGCTGTGCACCGTCCAGGTATTGGCCGGCGGGTTGTACTGGGTGACGACGGCGGTGTGGCCGTCGATCTCCAGTTTCAATCCCGCCCATTCGCGGCTGCGGTAGTGCTTGATGACGTCGGTGCTCATCGCAATTCCTCTTCGGTGTCCAGCAGGTGGCGCGCAACGATCACGCGCATGATTTCGTTGGTGCCTTCCAGGATCTGATGCACGCGGCAGTCGCGCAGCAGGCGTTCGATGGGGTATTCGCGGATGTAGCCGTAGCCGCCATGCAGTTGCAGGGCGTCGTTGCAGATCGCAAAGCCGGCATCGGTGGCGAAGCGCTTGGCCATCGCGCACCAGACGGTGGCATCGCGGGTATGCGCATCGAGCTTGCTTGCCGCCGTATGCACCATCTGCCGCGCGGCGACCAGCTGCGTCGCCATGTCGGCCAGCTTGAACTGCAGCGCCTGGAACTCGGCGAGCCGCTTGCCGAACTGGCGGCGCTCGCCCAGGTAGCGGCGCGCGGCGTCCAGTGCGCCCTGCGCCGCACCCAGCGAGCAGGCGGCGATGTTGAGGCGGCCGCCGTCCAGCCCTTTCATCGCGATCCTGAAGCCTTCGCCTTCCTCACCCAGGAGGTTGGCCGCCGGAACGCGCACGTTCTCGAACGTGATGCCGCGCGTGGGCTGGCTGTTCCAGCCGAGTTTTTCTTCCTTGCGCCCGTAGGCGATGCCGGGGGAATCGGCGGGCACCGCGAAGGCGCTGATGCCGCGCGCGCCTTCGCCGCCAGTACGCGCCATCACCACCAGCATGTCGGTCGCGCCGGCGCCGGAGATGAAGGCCTTGCTGCCATCCAGCACGTAGTCGTCGCCGTCGCGCACGGCACGGGTCTTCAGCGAGGCCGCGTCGGAGCCGGCGCCCGGTTCGGTCAGGCAGTACGAAGCCAGCTTCGCGCCGCTCGCCAGTGCCGCGCCCCAGATGCCGCGCAGGGCAGGGCGAGCGTGTGCGGTCAGCATCCACGTCGCCATGTTGTGGATGCTGATGTAGGCAGCGGTGGACGGATCGACCGTTGCCAGTTCCTCGAACACGATGGCCGCGTCCAGCCGGGTCAGCCCGCTGCCGCCGGCGGCTTCGTCCGTGTAAAGCCCACAGAAGCCCAATTCGCCGGCCTTGGCGATGGCTTCGCGCGGGAAGAGGCCATCGGCATCCCAGCGTGCCGCGTGCGGGGCCAGCTCGGCCAGCGCGAAATCGCGCGCGGCCTCGCGGAATGCGAGCTGCTCTTCGCCCAGTCCGGGCGGCCGTGCGGCGTGCAGGTTCATGACGGCGGCCATCACTTCAGGTTGATCGTGGTGTTGACGCCGTGGCCGGCGGTCTCGTCGTCGAACCAGCGCGCCGTCACCGTCTTGGTCTGGGTGTAGAAGGTGACGACCTGCTTGCCGTAGGGGCCGAGGTCGCCGAGCTTGGACGCGCGCGAGCCGGTGAACGAGAACATCGGCAGCGGCACCGGGATGGGTAGGTTGATGCCGACCTGGCCGACGTCGATCTCCTCCTGGAACCTGCGCGCCGCCGCACCGCTCTGGGTGAACACGGCGGTGCCGTTGCCGTTGGGGTTGGCATTGACCAGCGCGATGGCGTCGTCCAGCGTGTCCGCCTCGAGGATCACCAGCACCGGGCCGAAGATTTCCTCGTCGTAGATGCGCATGCCGGGTTTCACGCTGGAGAAGATCGTCGGGCCGACGAAGTTGCCATTCTCGTAACCGCTCACGTTCGGCTTGCGGCCGTCGAGTTCGAGCGTTGCGCCCTGTTCGATGCCGGAGGCGATCAGCGCCTCGATGCGCTCGCGCGCGGCGCAGGAAATCACCGGGCCGACGTCGGTACCGGGTTCGGTGCCGGCGTTGACCTTCAGCGTCCTGACCTTGGTGACGAGCCCGGGAATCCAGCTGCGCGCCTCGCCCACCAGCACCACCGTCGAGGCCGCCATGCAGCGCTGGCCGGCCGCGCCGAACGCGGCGCCGGCCAGCGCGTTGAGGGTCTGCTCCTTGTTGGCGTCGGGCAGGATGACCGCGTGGTTCTTCGCGCCCATCATGCACTGCACGCGCTTGCCGGCCAGCGAGGCGCGGTTGTAGACGTGGGTGCCGACCCTGGTCGAGCCGACGAACGACACCGCCTTGATGTCCGGGTGGTCGCAGATCGCGTTGACCACGTCCTCGCCGCCGTGGACGACGTTGAGCACGCCCTTCGGCAGGCCGGCTTCCAGCGCCAGTTCCACCAGCCGCATCGTCACCATCGGGTCCTGCTCCGACGGCTTGAGCACGAAGGTATTGCCGGTGGCGATCGCCATCGGGAACATCCACAGCGGGATCATCGCCGGGAAGTTGAACGGGGTGATGCCGGCGCACACGCCCAGCGGCTGCAGCAGGGTGTAGGTGTCCACGCCAGTGGCGACGTTGTTGGCCAGCTCTCCCAGTTGCAGGTTGCCGATGGCGGCGGCGTGCTCGACCACTTCCAGGCCGCGGAACACGTCGCCCTCGGCATCGGGCAGGGTCTTGCCCTGCTCGGCGGTGAGGATGGCGGCCAGCTCACCCATGTGCTCGCGGATCAGCTGCTGGTACTTCAGGAAGATGCGCGCGCGGGTGCCGATGGGCGTCCTGCGCCAGCGCTTGAAGGCCTCCTTCGCCGCGGCGACGGCGGCATCGACCTCGCCGGCGGTGGCGAATGGCACCCGCGCCAGCACGTCCTGCGTCGCCGGGTTGACCACGTCGCGCCACTGCGTGCTGCCGGACTCGACGAACTCGCCATCGATCAGCAGCTTGACCGTCGCGGCGCTGGCCGCAACACGATGCATCTCATTCATTTGCCTGTCTCCGAATCGCACACCCGCGAAGGAAGGCGGGGTGGAGGACAGGACAAGATGACGGGCGCGCAAGGCGGCTCCATCAGCTCGCCGAGTCGCCCACCGCAACGCCCGAGAGGGATGCCTTTCCAGACATCCCGCACAGGCCGGTCTCCGGGCTTGCGAGCGATGCGTCGCGCATCAATCCGACACCTTCCCGCGCTGCGCGCAGTGGTCGTCCGTCGGGCTTTCTCGCCTACCGTTGCGGGGGCAGCGCCGGCATCGGACCGGCTTCCCGTTTCACCCTGCGCAACGTGACGGCGGCAGGACACCTGTGATGCGGCGGAGTGTAGGAGTTGGTCTCAAATGAAAGCAAGTTGCGGTGCGCAACGGGTTAGCGATTTTCTCTCTGTCATATAGAGCCCAGTGACAGTTAAGGAATGCGTGACTAGTCATTCAGGGCTTGAGATGCGTGCAGGGGGAGGAGATTAGGGATGTTTATCGGGGGTGGAAGGCATCTCCGTTGCCGACTAAAAGTATCGTGATATCCTCTCATCCGACATCCGTCGCCATGATTTGCTCATAATCATGTTCGCTATTCGAGCGAGGACGTGCTCTTTCAAGAAAATCTAGCGATTTTAGTCGCGTTATTTGAGCAAGATATGCGAGGAAAAATAGATGGATCAAGCGCTAATGGCTCTGATTCGCAAGGATTCAGAGGCTAGGTTTCAGAAATTTAAAATAGACCATGAGGTCTTCATTGTGGCTTTTAATCACAAGCCTCTCCTTTCCCTTGGTCTCAAGAGAGGGCGGGATATGGATGAGGCTTTTGCAACGACGGTAAAAAAAATGCGATCTGACCGAGATATCTTCTCGGATGTAAACTACCTAAAGGGGAGGCTTCCCTTGACCAATCCCGATTTCGGGAAAATCTTTTGGTATCTTGTGCTGGCGCTAACCATGAAGGGCCAAGCAAAGAGGGAGGCAATTGAACAAAATGTACGGCAAAGCCTTGAGGCTCTATTTGAGCCGTTCGGACTCGAGTTTGCGGTTGCATCAACCCTGATCGATCCGGATATCGTGGATGTACACATCGCACGTTACGAGATGCCGCACTGGGTTCGGACTCCCGCATCCGCACCGGCGAGTGACCGACCTAAGACACGGCGCAAGTCCCGTCAGCCGTCAGATTTCCCTAAAGAGCTCGACTTCACAACAAGCTCAATGAAAGTGGTGACTTTCCTTGAGAAGCTCTCCAAAGGGGCAAATCTCATCTGTAACCCCCTGTCCATCGCGGACTTCACTCTAGAAAGTAACCGCCACTATAAATACTGGCGGACAGAATGGCTTGGCATAAAGGCCTATCTCAGTTGGCTGGGGTACTCCGACGAAGACACCATTGAACTCGGATTCGAAATCGACCGTCTGGATGCTCGAGTTCGCCGGGAGAACAAGCCAGATATTCTGATCGAAGTCACACAGGCTCTACCAAAAAACGCTCACCTTGTAAGGCACGCGATAGTCAGGCACGGAAGGCTACCTCCTGACTTTAGGCTGCGGACCCTCCATCAAAAGGGAGTCGATGCCTTCCCCGACCCAATAATCAACGCTATCGCCGACAAGCATGAGAAGGTCTATCCGATAGGAACGACTCTTTTGGTGACCGTTCTAGGTGAATATACAGGCGAAGACGATGCGGTTATTAATGCCTGGATAGAAGAGGTGCGGTTGCGCATCCAGATCGGCAAGTTCTCCGCCATCTATCTAGTTGAAATTGCCCGCTCCCGGATCTTCAAAATATTCTAGGCAGTTTTTCTAATTAGTCTTTAGAACGCCGGAATCCTTCCGATTCGTCGACGTGAGCGCAGGACGACGGGACGATCAGGAAGATTTATCGGGGGTAAGGAGGGGGGGGCTCGCAACACCACGCGGCCATCGACACGCCGCATCCAACACTAGGCTGCAGCTAGATCCTGATCGAGTATGCCTGGAAGCGACCGAGCCGCTGGATCCTGATAGAAGTGCATGCAAGGCCTGGAGGCCTCGCGTAATCGTGATCGGTGATGCTAAACGCTGCCGTGCTTGGTTCGAGTGAGGCGTGCCGCAGGCACAGCGGTGGCAGCAACGCTTTTCCCATAATGGCTGCGACTTAGCTAAGATGACTGAGTAAATAACGGAATATATGCACAGGGGCAGGGGCAATGAAAATCGTGAACTGCGGTCGCGGCGTCCACCAACGCGAAGTTGACGGGCTCGAGAAGTTGCGCGGGCTTCCCGATAGTTGGGTCGCGTTCACCAACTTGGATCTCGCGCTTCCGGGCAAGGGGCTGCGGGAGATCGACCTGATCATGGTGCTCGATGATCGTGTGTTGCTGGTAGACCTCAAGGACTGGAGGGGCCCGATCAGCAGTCGCGATGCTAGTTGGTTCAACGGCACTAAGGACTGTGGAAGATCGCCAGTACAGAAACTGGGCGAGCACACGCGCGCAGTATCAACCTTACTGAAAGCGTTCTTGACGGAACAAACTCGGAAGGAAGGTCTGACGGCGAAGCTGCCTGTCCCCTTGGTGGACGCTTCCGTGGTGCTGACCCGCACCGCCGACCGCACCGGCATTGCCGCTGTTGAGAGTGCCCGGGTATTCGCAATCGACCAGTTCATGAAGATGCTGCGCAACCCTAAGGAGCGTGACGAGCAGCTGGGCAAGGTTGCAGTTCGCGGCGAAGACTTCACGAAGCCAGAGTGGATCAATCGCTTCAGGCGCTTCTTCAACGCCGCCAACGAGAACTTCCGAGCCGCTTCGCGTCGTTACAGCACGTTCCGTGCCGAGAGCGATAGTCCGACATTCGCGCATCCTGGCGAGCTTTTCTATGAGTTCGACGTAGCAGAGGAAGGCGTTCCCAATTCCTCTGGATTTTTGCGTCGCTGGGACTTCAGCAAGGCCGAGCCCCGCTTTCAGACCGAGGAAGGCCGAGCACTGATTGCCGGACGTGAGAAGGAAGTAATCGCTTGGCTTGACGACCGCAGCGCGATATGTGGCCAGGCAATCCTCAAGCAGCGTGCCGAGGATCAGGAACGTGGCACACAGTACTGGGAGGTGTACGAGCGCCGGAGGCGCATGAGGCGTCTATCGGACTTTTGTGACATCGAATTGTCGCGCCTGACCGTGCAAGAGCGCTTGGAGTTGGTGCGACAAGTATTAGCTGCCGCCAAGACGATGCATGACCTTGAAGCCGCACACTTGGATATCGGGCCTCACAGCATCTGGCTTGAGACGCCGACGACTGCAAAGCTTTCGCACCTGATGGCGGCGTCGTATCCGCAAGTCAAAACACTGGGACAGATTCGCTACCAGTTCCTCTCCAGCGCGAGCTCGCCTGAGGAGGTTCTGGGCATTCCCGTGATCGCCCGGCGCAAAGATGTCTACTCATTGGCGTGTGCAGCGCACATGCTGGTGTTCGGAGCTGCTCCCGAGGGGGAGCCCGCCGAATGGGATCCTGTGGTGGACGAGGACGGCAACTATTCGCATCTTCACCCTTGGTTTTCCCGTGCTCTCGACGTCGATGCCACCGCGCGCTTCGCCCACGCGGCGGACATGCTGGAGGCATTCAACGCTGCATTGGCCTCGCTGCCCGATCGACAAAGCACAGTCGAGGGTCTCGAGCACTTTCGCCAGTTTAAGTCGCAGTTGCAGCTTATCCGCAGGTTCCCGATGGAAGAGATGCTTGCGGAGGACGACCGGGTCGACATTTGGCGCTCAAGTGTCGACGGCCAGAGCATAGTGGTGAAGCTGTGGAAAGCCTCTGCGATTGGCGACCTAGGCGACGAGGCGCCGCGGATTCTCGCGTTCCTACGACAGGCACAAGAGCTGGTCGAAGCGCCGATCCCGGGAACCACACGGTTGTTTGGGGCTTACTGGACGGGCGATGCAATCGCGTTGGTGCAGGAGTTTGTACCCGGCCCGAGCTTGGCAGCCATCTTGGCCAATGGTGGCCTGGATGGTGGCGCGGTCGGTGCCGTGGTCTTTGCGCAAGCCCTGACCGACGTCATCGAGCGCGTGCACGGCCGTCTGATCGCCCATGGCGATTTGAAGCCCGAGAATGTCTACCTGCGTCGAGAGGAGACGGACGGCGCAGTCATTTGGCAACCGGTTCTCATTGATCTGATGGACTTCTCGCCTGCCACCGACGGCGATCGGATCAATACATTGTATTCGCCTCCGCTCGGCGGGCGGTTTGAGCGGGATCGTTATGGCGTAACGAAGCTGGTGGAGGAGCTGCTTTCTACCGGCTCCTTGCTCCATTCACAACAAGCGAGTCTTGCGTCGGCCATCGAGCAATGCCGCGAAGGTCCGCCAGCCAACGGCTCCCTCTCGCCGCTTTCAGACGCACTCGCGACGCTGCTCACGCCGCCAGTTTCGAACGTCGGAGGCCTGTCGATCACTATTGGCCTGCCTGACGCAGTCCCCGGCCTCTTGCTGGCCGACGAAGGTCACTATTGGGTTAGCCGCTTTTCTCGGCTGCTGATCATCCGCGGCGCCAGTGAACAGCTCGAGATACGCCTCAACGACAAGGACATTGCGACGCACGCGAAACGATCCGCGGTTTCGCAGGGTCAAATCGCCCGCGCGAAGCGCCACGAAAAGGCCAGCTTTCCGGGTCAGATTAGGGTAACTGGCGAAGTTCTAAAGCTTGGCGAGATCGCCCAGGTTCTGGACCACCCCGAGGTCAGGGCGGCATGGACCGAGCAGCTCGCTGAACCTGACGCCGGCGATGCAGAAGAGGTAGGCCCCGTGCAATCCCACGAGCGCGCTAAAGACGAGCTCGATGAAGAAGCACGGCCCGAGAAGGCTACTCCGGCGGGACTGGAGGTTCGTCGCCTGTGGCGACGTCTGGTGGAGCGCGAATCCGAGCTCATCTCCGAAGCCTTGGCAGTGGGGGAGAGTTCTTACCGCCGTGAAGCCAGGCGTCATGTCGTCCCCATTCAGATGACCGTTGGCGAGTTCGGGTTTGACCGCAATGACACCGTCGTGGTCGAGCGAGTGGACTCTTCACGGATCACGCGGATCGGGTTGCTGGATATCGCAGGTTCGTCAGAAGATTTCATCGTGATCGAATCACGGCTCGACGAGGCACGAGGCCCGCTCGTGGCAGACGGATCAACCCTGCGCTTCCAGAGCCGGTACGAGAACACTAGCCGCGAGCGTCGATCGGACGCGACGCTCCGGCTGGTCAGGGGCGAAGCGGCATTCCCAACGCTGATCGATTACTTCGATCCCACCCATAGCGCGACTCCGATCTTTGCGTCGCACAGCATCGACGAGGAGCTTGTGAAGGCGCGCTATGGTCTAAACGAAACTCAGGCAAGCGCCTTTGCGCGCTTGGCTACGTGTCGTCCGCTTGGTTTGCTTCAAGGCCCCCCGGGCACAGGCAAGACCAAGTTTATTGGCGCCCTAGTGCATTACGCCCTAACTCATGGTCTCGCGCGGAATGTTCTGCTGGCGAGCCAGTCACATGAGGCGGTCAACACCGCTGCCGAGGCAGTCCTGCGCTTGCTGGGCGAACAACGAGATAAGGTAAGCTTGATTCGCGTCGGCCATGAAGGCGTCGTCTCCGAGCCATTGCGACCCTTCCACGCTGCCAAGGCGGAAATGGCCTACAAGGATCGCTTCGCGGCTACCTTCCGCGAGCGCATGCGAATAGCTGCCAAGGCCATCGGCCTAGATGCAACGCTGGCCGAATCCGTGCTGTGGTTCGAAGACAGCGTGATGCCGATCGTTACCAAGCTGCAGGAACTGGCAGCCGAATCTATCCCGAGTGGATCGAGAGCGGACTCGCTCCTGTTAACTATCGAGCAACTGATGTCCTCTCGCGAGGCGGCGGTGTCGTTGCTTGGAGTCGAGATCGAGGAGATCGAGAACGTAACCCTTTCAGCTCTACTAGGGGTCGCCGGAAAACGGCAAGGCGCCAAGGTGGAAAAACTGCGTCACGTTGTCCAGCTAGGACGCGACATCGTTGGCAGCGTGTCAACCTGGCAGCGCAGCTTCGAAACATTCTTGGCCGGCACCAGGCAGGTGATAGCCGGGACTTGCGTGGGATTGGGGCGCACGGCGCTGGGACTGACTAAGACCACCTTTGACCTGGTCATCGTCGATGAAGCCGCACGATGCACTGCCAGCGAATTGGCGGTACCCATCCAAGCCGGGAAATGGATTGTTCTGGTGGGTGATCATGCGCAGCTTGAGCCCTCATATCTGCCTGAAGTTGTCAAGACCCTGGCGGACGAGCAGGGCTTGTCCCGCGATGAAATCATGCGCAGTGACTTCGAGCGCGCATTCCTCTCGCCGTACGGCAAGCAAGCGTCCGCGCGCCTTGATACTCAGTACCGCATGCTCCCACCCATTGGACGCGTTGTTTCCGCTGGCTTCTACTCAAAGGCACTGCAGCATGGTCGCGCCAAGTCAGATGTCGCCGATGATGTCTGGCCACAAAGCCTCAGCACGCCATTGCTGTGGCTAGAGACTGACTCGTCTGGCGCAAAGGCCTTTCAGCGCGAAGACGAAACTCGCCGAGGAAGTCTGATCAACCTGATCGAGGCAGATGCGATCGTGTCGCTGCTGCTCCAGTGGGCCGGGCATGAGGACTTCCTTGCATGGCTTAAGTCGCGGGATCATGGTGACCTGGCCATTGGAATCATCTGCGCCTATTCCGGCCAGCGTGATTTGGTACGAAAGCGGCTCAATAGCGCCAATCTTCCAGACGAACTACGACGGGTACTCAAGGTGGACACGATCGACAGTTATCAAGGCAAGGAGAACCCGATCGTGATCGTGTCCTTGGTGAGAAACAACGCGGACCGGAGATTGCCGGATGGTAGGTCGGGCATTAGCCCGGGCTTCCTCGGGCGTAAGAATCGACTTAATGTCGCAGTTAGTCGTGGCATGGATCGTTTGGTGATTGTCGGCGCCAAGGAGCGCTGGCCGGATGGTGGACGCATGAATGCGTTGATCGAGGCTTTTGACGAGGAGCATGCGCAGGGCAACGCGCGCGTCGTCGCGGCTGCGGAAATCGCAGAGCAGGGTCGGTACGCCGGGTCGAAGCGCCCCGCGAAACCGCGCGCCAAGGCGGGAGACCAGGTATGACCGGGAGCAAGCGCGCCGTCTTGACCCTTGGCGGGAGGACGGTCGCACCGAAGCTGGCGGCGTCCGATGACCTGTCCGTCGTCGTTGGGCAGTTCGACGTGTTATTGCCGTGCCGTCAGTTCAACGTGCGGCACAAGGTCGCCGTGGTCGGCCAGGTGTCATTGACGACCGAATTCCTGCTGCGCCTGCTTTTCTCCGTGGAGGCCCTATCCGAGCGCGATGCACAACAGTTCTTCGGATTCTCCGAACACGAAATGGCATTCGTGCTCAAAGAAGCCGAAGCAAAGGCCTACATCGAGCGCCATGGGGCGCAGTTACGCCTCAGTGAGTACGGGCGTATGCTGTTCGCTGACTCCGACAAACCGCAGATCTACGAAGTAGAGAAGGGTAATGAGCGCGCCGCGTTTGACTTGTTCGCTCTTGCTCCGGCCGAACGCGAATACGTGTCTGACTTCGAGTTTGCCCTGCCAGAGCTCGAGCTAAAGGATGGCGAGGTCGTTGCAAATGCCTCAAAGCTGGTACCGGATGCCTTCCGCAAGTACTTCGTCGAGCTGGTGGCCAGGAGGGAGCGTGAAGGCGGCGTGCGAAAGTCGCTGTACTCGGTGGACGGGGTGACGCCCGAGGAGCGATTTTTCGCACTCGTTCCGGTCGTTGCGACCGCTCCGGCCAAGCGCCCGAGCGAGGCCAGCCCGATGCTAGACGGGTGGAAGACCGGACATGAGCTCGACGATCGCGCAGCTGTGGCCCATGCCGTCGCGGCGTTCCTCGACCGGCAACAGCAATCGATCAGCGGCGAAGCCGCAAGCGCGTACGACTTACTCGTCGATGTGGCCCCGGACTACCTGAGAGAGTTCATCACGCGTAAGGGACTGAGCGTCGGCCGATACTGCGCCGAGACGGCCGCGCGCGCCGGTGAGTTCCGCGTCGACCGCCCGACGATTGGTTTGGTCGGGCCGCTCTACAGCAGCGGCAACTCAGACCATTTGGCCGAAGCGATGGACCAAGCAGCGCGGCGTGGGCCGCCGACGAGTCCTGCCATCTGGGTGGCGCCGCAGTCGCCATTGTGGGGCGCCTCGCGCGGACTGCCTAAGGTCCTGGAGCAGTTGCGGGGGCGCCTGCACGGTGTAGGCACTGACCTGCCGAGCGATCGCGTGATGGGGCTCGTTGCCGGAAAGCCGCCTACACACCTACGTCGGGCATTTACCACGTTGGTGGAGCTGCCTTCTCGCAGCGAGCTGCCCACCTGCCTGGAAGTGCTGTTGATCCTGGGGAACGTAGCGGCTGTGCTGGTGCACGCGCCGATCGACACTCAACGCGGCTTTCCAGTTCCCTTGGGCATTCTGTCGTTTGACGCGAGCGTCGTGGAAAGAGTTGCCTCGATGATGACGCGTTTGCTGCCCAATCAACTGCGATCGCATGGGGACGTGGAAATATATACACCCGATGTGCTATATCCCAAGGCCGCCCGTGATACAAGCCTCGACCATCAGAGCTCTGCGTGATCTAGACTGAGCGAACGTGCAGCGGCCCGACATCCGGATTGGACAGTGAGCTGACTAGACATCTGACGGTAACGACTGTTTACCGACCCGCACGCTTTCCACAGGCAGCGGAAGATCTGGCCTAAGCCGAGCTGGCTTGCAAGTGATCTCCAATCGTACTGCTGACATTCCTGCTACTTCAGTAGACGAGCTGCCGGGTTATCCTCGGCTGCTCCAGCTTGAAAGTACCCAATCACGCTCGCCACCGATCTGTGTTCGGTCATCGCCATCACAGCAGGCAGCGGTACGCCTTGCTTTCCGGCCTCTGTCACAAACCCCGACCGTAGACTGTGCGCCCCAAAGTCCCCCTCCAGCCCAGCCAAGCGGGCCCGGCGCTTAACGATCGTAGCCACTGAGCCGGGAAGGAGAGCAGCGCCTGCGCGCCCCTTCCAGACCCGCCGGAAGATCGCCCCCGCGTCGATCTGCGCGACCTTCAGCCAGGCGGCCAGAGCATCGGCACTGCGCCCTAAGATCGGCTTGTCCGGCGTTGAATCCGCCTTGACCCCCGCCTGCTGGGTCTTGGAGTACTCCAGCCGATAGATGTAGCCATCTTCGCCGACTTTGCGCAGATCGCGCATATCCGCGGCTGCGATCTCGCTACGCCGGCGCCCGCCGCTGGCAAAGCCAAAGCAGAGTAGGGCACGGTCACGCAGTCCTTCTAAACTATCATCACAAGTCGCGAGCATGGCCTCGAGCTCCGGCCGCGTGATGGCGGTTTTCTTGGTTGGCCGCTCACCTCGTTTGACTGAGGCTCGACGAGCGCGGCTCAGCAGCGTCCTGACACTGGGCAGCTCACATGGGTTAGTCAGGCGCTTGATTTTGTGGGCCGTCGACAGTACGGCCACGCGCTGAACCACGGTCGAGAGCTTGAGCGGTCCGACCTTTGCCTTGAGACCGGCAGCCACCAAAGCCTGATCGAGCTCCGGCGGCAGTTCGCTGACTAGGCCGGTCTTGCCTTTGCGCTGGATGTGGTCGACCAGGAACTGGATCACCACGGCCTCGCAGGCAGGCAACGCCAGTTCGATGCCATAGCGGGCCTGATGCCAGCCGGCCCAGTAGCGCAGCGCCGTGGCATAGCTGCGGGTCGTGTTCGCCGCAGCGGCTTCAGCGAGCAGCTCGCGCACGGCGTCAGCGGCTTGCTGGGCCAGGTGCTCAGGCAGCACTAGGTTTGCGGCCGTCGGTGCCATGGTGGGCAATGTGCTATTTCGCTTCATACTATGTAATGTACGTTATGAAATATGGTCTGTACTAGCGATAATCATCACTTATCGCGAGTACTTTGTCAGCAGAGTAGGGCGCCGAGACAGGAGGCAGTTGCATGGCCCGTGGCATCACCGAATCCGACGTCCACACCGCTGCTGACGAGTTGGTGGCTATTGGCGAGCGCCCGACGGTGGAGCGTATCCGTGCTCACCTGGGCACCGGTTCGCCCAATACGGTCACGCGCTGGCTGGAAACCTGGTGGAAAGCACTCGGAACGCGACTCCAGCCCGAGCGCACGGATTTGAAGGATGCGCCGGCGGCCTTGGCCAAGCTGGCCGGTCAGTGGTGGCAGCTCGCCTTGGAGCATGCCCGTGAACTGGTTTTGCAGGAGTTCGCCGATACGCGTCAGGCGCTTTCAGCGGAATACGACGAACTTCTCGCCCTGCGGCAAACCTTCGCCGATGAGGCTGCAGAGCTCCGAAGCAAGACAGAAGCCGCCCTTCAGGCCGAGCGACTTGCTTCTACACAGGTCGTAGAACTTCAGCGCCTTGTGAGCCAGATGCAGGCCCAGATTGACGAACTGAGCCAGCAAAGGGCAGATGCCAACCATCTCCTTGATCAGGCGGCGACCTCACGACACGAATTGGATGCACGACTTCAGCAGCTGCAAGAACTGGCGAGATCTGAGCGCGAGAGTTTGGCTGAGCACGCCAGATCTGTCGAAAACCGAGCTCTGGCTGAAGTGGATCGAGCGCGCCAAGAAATCAAAGACCTGCGGGCGCAACTGCTCGCAATGACCAACGAGAGTGCCTCCAAGCAAGCTCACTCAAGTGTCCAAATGGAGGTACTGAGAACCAGTGCCGCAGCGGCTGAGCGGGAAAGGGCGGTTCAGCGCGCCCGAGCTGACGCGCTCGAGCAAGAGCTAGAGAGACTGCGAGGCTTGTCAGCCGCTCTTGAGACAGTCATAAAAAGCACTAAAACAGTTAAAAGGCCTCAGAAAACCGTTCGCACTAAGCGGCGCGAATCATAAATCAGGTCACTGAACTCCAAACCTGCTAGCCTCTCAGCATGTCAACAGCAAGCAAGCCCTGCCTGCGAATACAGGCCTAACTGATCGCCGCATGGCGCCCGTCAATGGCGCCACAAGGGGCTTGGCCGAGACCGGCCACCGTTCAGTTAAAAGGGACTTAGGTTATGCATCACTTTCAGAATGTGCCCCCGATCTGCGCCCCCGCGGATTGGACCCCGCGGATTGATCAACTTCTTTCGGATATCTGGCACTTACTCGCCCCCGACCAGCGAAGTTCTTTCCAGATCACCGACATCAAAGAGAAGCGGGGCGGACTTCGCCTCTACTGGTATTTACAGGCCGACGTCACTGACGAGCTTGGTGACAAAATTGATGCATTGATCGACCAAGCGTCCGACGAGCTTCAACTGCAGCGGCCGTGAATTGCAGGGCGGAACATCTCAGGTGTACCTATCGGTGAGCGCGCTCTGTGCCCTGGATGTGCAGAGTCAGTACGCGCTAGAACACGCTGAGCAACACGCGGCCGACGCACGCTGCGATCAAAGCAGCCGCGAAGCGATAGATGCTCGCTGATGAAGATCGCCATAGCACTGTGGGCTGGGTAAAAGTGTCTGTTTTTTCTGCATCGCGTTCATCTTGTACCGCAAATGTCTGCGTACGTTCACAACTGCTCAGCAACATCTGCGTCGATTTCCCTGAGTCTCTGCCGGGATCGCCCAAGATTCTCTGCGGTGAACAGGGGGTTGCCGTTCAAACTGGATCGCAAGCGGGCGTCTGTGGATTTCTGTGTATACGGTGCTTTGATTCGTTCCCTTTTTTGTAGGCTGCCAGCAGTCTGGGGGCCGTCCACTTCCAGCCAGATGACGCGCCAACTATGTGCGTACTTTTAAATATCTTTCGCTACAACAGGTTAGTGAGCTGGCGTACCCCATACGGAGCCATATGAATGCCTGCTTGTAGCAACTAAGTCTGTACTCAAACAAGATTTTTCAACTAATTACGTACTTTGAACGTGGCTTTCTGCGGAATTGCCAGGTACAGCTGCTAAGAGTAGTGTTGCAGCCGGCTCTCATACCTAAACGATAGAACTGGCTGCCGTTATCGTGATCGTTGCGATTACAGCGCCTTTTTGACTTCTATCGTGAACCCCAGCCTTGCCAGAGCGATGCCTGGACTGGATGTGTTGAGATGAGTTTGGCGACGCGAGCGCGAAAACGAATGCTGGGCGTGCGGCAGGCGCGAACCAGCAACTCAGCAAACCTCTGGCATCTCAAATCGCCGGTGGCGGAACGAGCAGTCATGCTCAGTGGGGACTTGAGCATGTTGCTCTTCTACTACTGCGAGGGAGACCCGACGGTCTACAAAGCAGAGTATGCAGGGGCTTCATTAGATCTTTCGCTGGGCGAAGTGGAAGCGTTCGCTGACGCGCTCGTCGTACTGGAAGATGGATCCTTTCAGGCTCGGGCACTCGATGATGGTTCTCCGCGGGCCTTGGCGAACGTTACCGCGCTGCGGGGCACCTGCAGCCATCACACCATTTCAGTTTCGGCAGGGGACTTGCTCGACTCCTCGCTTCGCATCCGGAACTGGAAAGCCGCTATTGCAGCATTTCATCGATGCAATGGTGCGGACCTGAGGCCGGTGGTAGATGACGTGGAGTCCTACATTCGGCTTAGTTCCTCGGCGACGATACAGTCCCTTGTCAGGCACTTGGGAAGGCATCAGCCCTTGCATGTGATCGGAGCAACGGTGCTCGCACTCCGGGAACGAGCCATCTCGTCCAACATGGACAGTGCGCCATGGTGCATGCACACGCGGCTGATGAGGCTGGATCATGCCAGCCATCGTTAGATACAACAGAAGAACGATGCCTGCCGAGCTTCGGAACATGGAAGCTTGGCCGCAGTTCGACTCCACCGCCCTTGGTCCTGAAGCGCTAGCCGTTTGGAAGCGACGGCGGGATGCGGTGATTGCCTATCTCGGTGGTATGCCGGTTGCCCAAATCCAGGCTCGCTACGGCTATCAATGTCACCAGGTCGTTCGCTACCTCAATCAATGCGTTCGTCTCATGCACGATGGAAGCTGCGCCGGCTGGATCGGCTTGGTGAAAGGCATTCGGACCGAAGCACACGTTCGGAGAAGGCCGCTGAAGTCAATGCCCCACCTTTCACGGGGCGGATACGCCGGCGCGCTGGAGTACACGCTTTCTGGTCTTCCAGGCTTGAAAACTGCTTTGGACAAGTATTTGGCAACAGGTGTCGATCCATGGGGCGAAGATCGGGGGCGCGTGACTCCGCGTACTACCCATCAAGTATTTCTGCGCCTCTGCACAGAGGCAGGCATTGCGCCTTTCGCCTGGCCGTTCTGTGTAGAGCGCCAGGCCAGGAACAGCATCGCCAAATACGCACGCAGCTTTTTTGAACACAATCATCAGCGCGTAGCACTACTTCAATATGGGGAGGTCAGCAGGGACCGGTCTAAACGGGGGAGGCCTCCGCTGGCAAAGCTGGAGGTGAAATCGCCGTTCGAGGTAGTCGAAGCCGATGAACATGAGGTGCATCTGATGATCTCCATCGGCATTGAAACACCAAAAGGGGTGAGACACGTCCCGTGCCGGCGGTTGACGCTTATCGTGGTCGTGGACAGATTCACCAGCTACATCTTGGCATGGGACCTGGTTGTGCGCCGGCAGATATCCAGCGAGGACTTTCTTCAGTGCATTGACAAGGCCATCGCAGGTCAGTGTCTATCAGCGGATATTAAAGAGGCGATGAATGTCTGCATTGGGGTGATGGCCAATCCTTCCGACGGAACTCGGCTGGGCTTTGATAGCCTCTTCATCGACAACGCTCTCGCTCACCTGTCCGATTCAGTATGCGACAAGATTCTCAAGGAAGCTGGCTCTGTCGTGAGCTTCGGGGCAATTAAACGCCCCGAGCGGCGTCACCTGGTGGAGCGAGTTTTCTGCTGGATGGCTCGTGAGCTCTTCCACCGCTCAAGGGCCACGACAGGGAACAGTTCTGTGGACACACGGCGCATCAACCCGGAGCGTGAGGCGGTGCGTAAGAAGGTCTCACTGAGCCAGCTCATGCGGGCGATGGATGATGCCGTCACGCGCTGGAACAATAGGCCAACGGAGGCTAATTATGGCTGTAGTCCAGCACAGCAGCTTCTCGACTACTACTCCAGCATTGACGGAGTGCTGCCACCACTATGCCCACCGCGACCCTGTATGTCTGTTCCCCTAAGGCTGGATATCTGTGGTCCCACCATGCGAGGCAGCAAGGCGAAAGGTAGGTTGCCGTACATTACCTACGCTTCCGTGGAGTATTCGTCTCTGCAGCTTGCAGCGAGATGGGACTTGTTGGGAAAGAAAATAAGAATTCATGCGGACCCATACGACATATCAACTATCCATGCATATGCTGCTGATGGCGAGGATCTTGGAGAGTTGATGCCGATATCCTCTCGGTGGAGGTACCCGCACTCGCGCGAGATGCGGAAGCTGCTCAAAGCTAATATAAAGCATGCGCATGATCACATTGATCATGACCCGGCTAAGGTGTTCCTTGCTGAGCAAGAGCACATCGCCCTCCAGGCAAACGCAAAGGGGTTCTACCCCGAAATCACGGACGGTTGTAAAAGGGCTGAGAACTTCTGGTCTTGCCTGGCGACCCTTCGTCGCATCCTCGGGTTGTGGAACCGCTCGATGTATTCGAACACATCCGCCCTCGCGG
>NZ_JASCOS010000110.1:0-11793 GCF_029959705.1 Stenotrophomonas sp. PS02297
GGCCGGCGCAGGCCGCGGCGCCCGCCGCCTAGCGTCGCGCCGGCGCGCGCGGCGTCGCCAGCAGCGCCACCACCGCCAGGGCGATGCCCACCGTGCACACGCCGGTCCAGCCAGACCGGGTCCAGGCCTGCGTGCCCAGTACTGAACCCGCCGCGCCACCGATGAAGTAGCAGGTCATGTAGGCCGCGGTGATGCGGCTGCGGGCGCCTTCGTCGAGCCGGTAGATCGTGCTCTGGTTGTCGATGTGCACTGCCTGCACCGCCACGTCCAGCGCCAGCACGCCCACCACCAGCGCGGCCAGCGAGACCGGCGCCAGCAGCAGCACCAGCCACGACAGCAGCAACAGGAGCAGTCCGCCGACGGTCACCTGGCGGCCAAGCCCGCGGTCGCTCAGCCGGCCGGCACGGCTGGCGGCCAGCGCACCGGCGGCGCCGACCAGCCCGAACAGGCCGATGGTGGCGATGGAGTAGCCATAGGCCGGGCCGGACAGCAGGAACGCCAGCGGCGTCCAGAACACGCTGAAGCCGGCAAACAGCAGGGCGCCGAGCAGGGCGCGCCGGCGCAGCACCGGCTCGTCGCGCAACAGTGCCAGCACCGAGGCGATCAGGCGCGGATACGACAGCGTCGCGCGGGGCCGGTAGGCCGGCAGCGCGCGGGCCAGCGCCACCGCCATGAGCAGCAGCGCCAGGGCCGCCACCCAGTACACGGTATGCCAGGAGCCGATGCCGGCCAGCACGCCCGACGCGGTGCGCGCGAGCAGGATGCCCAGCAGCAGGCCGGCCATGATCGTGCCGACCACGCGTCCGCGCCGCTCCGGCGCGGCCAGCGTCGCCGCATGCGGAATGATCACCTGCGCGGCCACCGCGGACACTCCGCTCAGCGCGGTGCCCGCCAGCAGCTGCGCGAAATGGCCGGCGCTGGCGCTGACCGCCAGCCCTGCCGCGGCCAGCACGAACAGCGCCACGATCAGCCGGCGCCGCTCCAGGCGGTCGCCCAGCGGCACGATCAGCAGCAGGCCGGCGGCATAGGACAACTGGGCCACGGTCACCACCCAGCCGACCTGGCCGGCCCCCAGCCCGAACGCCTCGCCCAGCAGTTGCAGCAGCGGCTGGGCGTAGTAATTGCTGGCCACGATCAGGCCGGTGGCGGCAGCCAGCAGCAATACCCGCGACGGGGAGAGAACCTTGGCGTGGGCGGAATCGGCGGGCATCGCGGTGTCTGGCGGGAGGAGCGGGCGCCAAGTCTGTGCGCCCGCCTTCAATGACACAAATGCATTGTCTTCATCCATGCCATCTGCTTGAGTGATGGCATGTTCACCCTGCGCCAGCTGGAATTCGTCGTCGCCGTGGCCGAGGAAGGCGGCTTCACCGCCGCCGCGGCGCGTTGCCATACCGTGCAGTCGGCCCTGAGCCACCAGGTGGCGCGGCTGGAGGAGGCCTTCGGCGCGCGCCTGTTCGAGCGCGGCCACCGGCAGGTGCGCCCCACCGCGGCCGGCGAGGTGTTCCTGCGCAATGCGCGGCTGACCCTGCAGGCCGCCGCCCGCCTGCAGGAGGAAATGGCGCTGGCGCTGGGCACGGTGCGCGGCCGCATCCGCATCGGCCAGATCACCGCGCTCACCGTGGTCGACGTGCCCGCCCTGCTCGCCACCTTCCGCCGCACCCATCCCGCGGTGGACGTGCACCTGCGCGTGGGCATGAGCGAGGAACTGCTGGCCGAGCTGGCCGAGGGCCGGCTGGACGTGGCGCTGGTGGGCGTCGGCCCGCAGGTGCCGCTGCCGGCGCAGCACCACCTGCTGGACGAGGAAGGCCTGTCGCTGCTGCTGCCGCCTGGACACGCGCTGGCGGCGCTGCGGCGCGTGCCGCTGCAGGCGCTGGACGGCGTCCCGCTGGCCGCGCTGGTGCCCGGCGCCGGCGTGCGGCGGATGATGGACGACGCCCTGCTCGAACGCGGCGTCGCGCCGCAGCTGCAGTACGAAGTCAGCCATGGCGAACTGCTGCGGCAACTGGTGGCCGCCGGGCTGGCGGTGGCGGCGATCCCGGACAGCATGGCCGCGCGCATGCAGGGCGTCGATGTGCGCCCGCTGGCCGAGCCGTTCCGTTTCCGCACCTGCGTGGCGTGGCGCGCCGATCCCACGCCCGCCGCGCGTGCGCTGCTCGACCTGCTGCCGGCCGCCGCCACGCACGGGGCCTCCATCGAACCTGCTAAGGTGCGCCGCAAACCAAGGAACCCACGTGGCCGGCCATAACCAGTTCGCGCTGCTCGGACAGCGCCGCTTCCTGCCGTTCTTCGTCGTCCAGGCGCTGGGCGCCTTCAACGACAACGTGTACCGCCAGGCCATCATCGGCCTGCTGTTCTTCCTAGGCGTGAGCACGAAGGAGCGCAGCATCTACGCCATGCTCGCCCCGGCGATCTTCATCCTGCCCTACTTCCTGTTCTCGGCGCTGGCCGGCCAGTTCGCCGAAAAGCTCGAAAAACAGCGGCTGATCGTCGTCACCACCACGATGGAGATCGCGATCATGTCGCTGGCCGCGCTGGGCTTCCTCACCCAGAGCATGCCGGTACTGCTGGTGGCGCTGTTCTGCACCGGCCTGCAGTCCACCCTGTTCGGGCCGGTGAAATATTCGGTGCTGCCCTCCATCCTCAAGCCGGAGGAACTGACCGGCGGCAACGGCCTGGTCGAGATGGGCACCTCCCTCTCCATCCTCGGCGGCATGATCGCCGGCGGATTGATCTTCACCCTGCCCGGCAGCCACGGTCCGGTCGTGGCGGCGGTGGCGGTGATCGCGCTGGCGGTGGCCGGCAACACCGCCGCGCGGCTGATCCCGAAGGTGGATGCCGGCGCGCCGGACCTGAAGATCAACTGGAACCCGCTGTCCGAATCGCTGGCCGTGCTGCGCATGGCCAAAAAGCAGAAGGCGGTGCGCAACGCGGTGCTGGGCGTGTCCTGGTTCTGGTTCGTCGGCACCATCCTGACCTCGCAGCTGCCGGCCTACGCCGAGGTCAACCTGGGCGGCGGCTCGACCCTGTACATCTTCGCGCTGGCGTTGTTCTCTGTGGGCACCGGCAGCGGTTCACTGCTGTGCGAGAAGCTGTCCGGGCGCATCGTCGAGATCGGTCTGGTGCCGCTGGGCGCATTCGGCATGAGCGCGTTCCTGTTCGACCTGTACTTCGCCCGCACCGGCGCGGTGGCGGCGAGCGGGCTGGACGTGGCCGGCTTCCTGCGCCAGCCCGGCAGCGTGCGCATCGTCGTCGACCTGCTCGGCATCGGCCTGTTCACCGGCCTGTTCGTGGTGCCGCTGTTCGCGCTCATCCAGAGCCGCACGCCGAAATCGGAGATGTCGCGCGTGTTCGCCGCGCTGAACATCCAGAACTCCGGCTTCATCGTGCTGGCGGCGATGGCCGGCCTGCTCACCCAGAGCCTGCTGGACTGGAGCGTGCCGCAGCTGTTCCTGGCGCTGGCCATCGCCAACGTGCTGGTGGCCGCGTACATCTTCAGCATCGTGCCCGAGTTCCTGATGCGCTTCCTGAGCTGGGTGATGGTGCGCACGCTGTACCGCCTGCGCCCGGCCGGCATCGAACAGCACGTGCCCGACGAGGGCGCCGCGCTGCTCGTCTGCAACCACGTCAGCTACATGGACGCGTTGATCCTCTCGGCGGTGGTGCCGCGCCCGGTGCGCTTCGTCATGTACTACAAAATCTTCAACATCCCGGTGATGCGCTGGATCTTCCGCACCGCCAAGGCGATCCCCATCGCCAGCCCGAAGGAGGACGCCGAACTGATGCAACGCGCGTTCGACGCCATCGACGCCGCACTGGCGGAAGGCGAGTTGGTATGCATCTTTCCAGAAGGCGCGCTGACCCGCGACGGTGAGATCACGCCGTTCCGCTCGGGCGTGGAGAAGATCCTCGCCCGGCGCCCGGTGCCGGTGGTGCCGCTGGCGCTCAAGGGCATGTGGAGCAGCATGTGGAGCCGCCGCGACAGCCGGCTGGGGCGGATGCGGGTACCGCGCCGCTTCCGCGCGCACATCGAGGTGGCCGCCGGCCCCGCGGTCGATGGCGCCGCCACCGACGCGGCGGCGCTGGAGACCCGGGTAAGGGCGCTGCGCGGCGACCATGCCTGACCGGCTTTACCGCCTGTGGGGCAAATCGCTACGCTAACCACTCCAATGCGGCTGCAGGGAACGCGCGGCACCCGCCGATACCGAGGAAACATGGACATCCCACCGCCACCGCCCGCCGTTCCAGCGCAGCAGCAGGTGCACCACTACTACCACCCGCAGAAATCCGGCGGCGTGGCGGCCCTGCTGGAAGTGCTGCCGGGACTGTTCGTGCAGACCTTCGGCATCGGCCACATATACGCCGGCAATGTCGGCACCGGTCTGATCATCATGTTCGGCTACTGGGCCCTGACCGCCGTCAACGTCCTGCTGTGCTTCGTTTTCATCGGCTTCATCACCTGGCCGCTGTGCTGGATCGCGGCCATGATCCTCTCGTCGCTGACCGCGGCGAACGCCTGCAAGTCACGCTGATTTCCCGCAACCCCACCGGAGAAGCAATGAATACCGTCAATCCCACCGGCAGCATCCCCAACTACCTGGCGTGGTCGATCATCGCCACGGTCCTCGCCACCTGCCTGTGCTGCCCGCTGGGCCTGGTGGGTATCGTCGCCATCGTCTTCTCCAGCAAGGTGAACACGCTGCTGAACCAGGGCGACATCGATGGCGCGCGCCGCGCCTCCAACAATGCCAAGACCTGGTGCTGGGTGGCCACCGCGCTGGCCATCGTCGGCCTGCTGTTCAACGTCATCTACTTCGCCATGGGCGGCAGTGCGGCCTACCTGCAAATGCTGCAGCAATACCAGTAAACCGTGGCGCTCCTGCTCGGAACCCGCCACAGGTTCGCGCTGGCGGGGATCGCACTGGCGATCCCCGTCGGTATCTGGCTGTTGTGGACCTTCGACCCGAATGTCGAAGGCAACCCTTTCCCGCCCTGCATGTTCCTGGCGTTCACCGGGTACTACTGCATCGGCTGCGGGCTGACGCGCGCACTGCATGCGCTGGTCCATGGCGACCTGCTGCGCGCGTTCTCGATGAATCCGCTGGGCCTGACGACGCTCGCCCTGGTCCCGCTGATGGTGCTCTGGTCCGCCGGCTGGAACCCGCGCTGGCTGCAGCCGCTGATGAAGGTGGTGATGGAGCCGAAGCTGTGGCTGGTGGTGCTGCCGGTGTATTGGATCGCCCGCAACCTGCCCTGGTATCCGTTCACTCTGCTCGCACCGGGCTGAAAAGGCGCCTCTGCTGCGCTCCCACGCGCGCGATGCTCCCTGCGCGTCACTTGCCTGCGTGGCGCAGATCACCGGACACGGGGGCCCGCCCCCGCATGAAGTTCTCTTGGCGGTGAGGTCCGCGCCGGGTATGCCAGGCGCCTACGGAGTCGCGCTCATCCCACCCAGCCGGCGATGATCAGCAGCGCCAGCAGCGCCATCCACAGCAGCAGCATGCGCCAGACCATGCTCATCGCGTCGCGCAGTTCGGGATGGCGTTCCGCATGCGGTACCAGCCCGGCTTCGCGCGCATCGGCCGCGTCCTCGGCCAGTTCCATGCCGACGCCGGCGCGCGCGGCCTCGCCGAGGAATCCCAGGTCAAGCGACCAGCGGTTGCCGCCAGCGCGGCGCCACGCCGAGAACACGGTGTCGAAATTGCCGACCAGCGCCATCGACAGCGTCATCAACTGGGCGACCGGCCATTCCAGCAGGGCCAGCGCCCAGGCGCCCATGTCGCGGGCCTCGGCGGCCACCGCGGCCGCGATCGGCCCGTGGATCGACTGCGCCAGCAGCCGGTACAGCACCGCGCCCAGCGGACCCAGCAGCAGGAACCAGAACAGGGGCGCGAACCAGCGCCGCAGCGCGTTGTAGATGGTCGCATCGACCAGCGTCGGTGCATCCTCACGCAGGCTGCCGCCGGCGGACTGGAGCTGGGCGATGGCCGCGTCATGGGCGGCCGCATCCTCGGCATCGATGACCGCCTCGACATCGCGGTCCAGGTCGCGCGGACCCCAGCACAGTGCCAGCACCGCGATGCCGAACAGCAGCGCCGGCAGTCCGTACAGGCGCCCGGCCAGCAGCCATTGCACGACCGCCACCACCAGCACGCAGGGTACGACCGCCAGCAGCAGGCCGAAGCGGCCGGCATTGCCGCCCCCCTCGCGCACCTGCAGCCAGCCCAGCCAGCGCCCGAACCAGCGCCAGTCGCGCAGGGCCGCCATCGGCCCGGGCGCCAGGTGGCCCAGGACCAGCGCCGCGATCACTGCTACCAGGGTCGTGAACATGCGATTCCTCCGGGTCCCGATTGTAGGCCCCGCCATGGCCGCGCATGTCGATGCCCGCGGCGGCCAGGTGCCGGCTTCATGCCTGCCGGCGCCGGTACCAGTCCTCGATCAGCGTGCGCGCGATCGAGATGCGCGGCGACAGCAGGATGCCCAGACCGTCGTCGGCCTGTTCGCGGCGCAGCGCGGCGCCGATCTCCTCGACGTCGAACCAGCGCGCGTCTTCCAGTTCGCCATTCACCTGCGGCAGGTCGCCATGCGCGGTGGCGCGGAAGCCGACCATCAGCGCGCCCGGGAAGGGCCACGGCTGGGTGCAGAGGTAGTCGGCCTGGATCACCCGCACCCGGGTCTCCTCGAACACCTCGCGCACCACGGTCTGCTCGAAGGTCTCGCCCGGCTCGACGAACCCGGCCAGCACTGACCAGCGGCGCGGCGCCCAGCTGGACTGGCGCCCCAGCAGCAGGCGGCCGTCATGCTCGACCGCGACGATGACCGCCGGGTCCACGCGCGGATAGTGCTCGGTGCCACACTGCCCGCAGCGGCCGATGAAGCCGCCCCGCCCGAAAACGATGGCGGCGCCGCAGACGCCGCAGAAACGATTGCGCGAATGCCAGTACGACATGCCACGCGCGTAGCAGAACACCCCCGATGTCTCGGCCGGCCACTCGGCAGCGGCGCGGCGCAGATCGATGCGCCCCGGCGCCTGCGCCGAGACCATGGCCGCCTCGACCACGAACCACGCCCGCTCCTGCTGCAGGCCGAGGAAGATGGCCGCGCCCGGCCCGCCGCCCAGCTCGCGGCCGCTTGTCAGGAAAGGCTGGCCATCCGCATCGGCGAAAGCCGTGCCGTCGGCGTCGAGCACCAGTACGCGGGCATCGGGCCACAACCGGGCCAGGGCGTCGGCGTCGTCGCGCAGCGCATCGGCGCGGTCCAGCGCGGCGCCGGCGAAGGCGTGTCCGTGGAGGGAAGAATCGGGAGCAGGCATCCCCGGGAGCCTACCGGCAAACCATCGTGGCGAGAAGTTCCACGCATTCGCGGGGGCGCCGGCGCATCCGTGGCATGGCGCGGCGCGGGCGCGCGCCGCTCAGACGGCGAAACTGCTGCCGCAGCCGCAGGTGGTGCGGGCGTTGGGGTTGCGGATCACGAACTGGGCGCCGGTCAGGCTTTCGGTGTAATCCACCTCGGCGCCCATCAGGTACTGCAGGCTCAACGGGTCCACCAGCAGGGTCACGCCATCGGTGACCACCGCCAGATCGTCCTCGGCGCGGTTCTCGTCGAACTCGAAGCCGTACTGGAAACCCGAGCAGCCGCCGCCCTGGATGTAGACCCGCAGCGCCAGGGCGTCGTTGCCCTCGTCGCGGATCAGCTCGCTCACCTTGGCCGCGGCGGCCGCGGTGAAGTTCAGCGGGCGATCGAGGGACTGGTAATCGGGGGCGGCCGTTGCGCCGGGCAGGGAAACGAGCGTACTCATGCGCCCAGCATGGGGACGGCCGCGCGCCGATTCAAGCCTCCGCCGCTTCAGCCTTCTCCTGCATCGCCACCGCTTCGGGCGAAGGCAGCGCGGCCATCGCCGCCGCATGCACCAGGCGGCCGTTGAGCTGCGCGCCGGCGCCCATTTCCACCACCTGGTAGTGGACATTGCCGTTGACCCGCGCGGTCGGGGTCAGTTCGATGCGTTCGCCCGCGTGGACGTCGCCGTCCATGCGCCCGCTGAGCACTACCACCGAGGCGCGCACCTCGCCGTCGATATGCCCCTGTTCGGCCAGGGTCAGCACCGCCTTGGCGCCCTCCTCGGCGATCACCCGGCCCTCGATGCGCCCTTCCACATACAGGCCCCCGCTGAACACCACGTCGCCCCGGATCACCACCTGCGGCCCGATCAGGGCATCCACCACCAGGTGGCTGTCGCGGCTGGACTTGCTCTTGAACATGACTACTCCCCTCTGCCGCTGCCGGCGAGTTTCCAATCGAATGTCTGTGTCGCGCTCCCCCCGGGCCCGGCCAGCGAGACTCGCACACGCTGCGGTGTGAAATCCTTGGGCAGCATCACGCTGCCGTCCAGGCGCTGGAAATACCGGAACGAATAGGCCTGCCCGGGCACCTCCCTGCGCTGGTGCAGTTCATCCCAGGTCACCGTCGCCAGCTTGCCGTCCTTCACCCCTTCCACCGAGAACCGCATCTGTCCCTGGCTGATCGCCCCCCGGTTCAGGTTCTGGGTCAGCACCACGCTGTAATGCCAGGTGCCGGCGGCTTCGGTGGAGAACTCCACCGAATGCGCGTTCAGCCCCTTGCGCTGGCTGGTCGCGCCCACCAGGCGCTCGTAGAACGCCACGTCGGCGCGCAGCCCGGCAATTTCCTCGTCGCGTTCGGCCAGCGACGCCTGCACCTCGGTGTTGGCCGCGCGGCTGATCTTGTCCGACGCTTCCAGCGTGGCCTGCCTCTGCCGCAGTTCCTCGATCTCGGCGCGCTGGGCGGCGGCGGCGCGCTCGCTCTGGCGCAGGCGCTCGCGCAATCCGCCGGCGTCCGGCGAGGCGAAGCGGGCGGCCAGCCAGCCGGCCAGCAGCAGCGACAGCAGCCAGGCGACGGCGAGGATGGCCAGCCGTGTCCAGGCCGGTCGCTGCGGCGTCCCCCGCAGGGTGATATGGAAACGCGACGGAGATCGGTTGCTCATGGCGATACATACCGGTGCCGGATCCTGCGCGAAGCGGCACCTTCGCTCCGGTTGAAACGGCTGGGCAGTGTAAACGACTCCCGTCGCGGCCCGGCGGGAACTGGCAATCGCCGGGGGCATGATCGATAGTTGCGATCCTGCTCACAGTTCCCGCGGGAGTCCGCGACCATGGCCGAAGCCCACGTTTTCGTCATCGGCATCCTGCTGGCCTGGCTGGCCGGCATCCGCGTGTACCTGACCGTGTTCGGCGTCGGCCTGGCCGGCCTGCTGGGCTGGGTCGATCTGCCGCCGGCGCTGCAGGCCACGCAGTCGTGGTGGGTGCTGGGCACGTCGGCCGCGCTGGCGGCCACCGAGTTCTTCGCCGACAAGATCCCCGGCGTGGATTCGATCTGGGATCTGCTGCAGACCCTGGCCCGGGTACCCGCCGGCGCCTTCCTGGCGGCGGCGACCTTTTCGCAGGACGGGCAGCTCGGTACCGGCGCGCTCGCAGCCGGTGCCGGTGTGGCGCTGGCCAGCCATGGGCTGAAGGCAGGCACCCGCGCGCTGCTGAACACCTCGCCGGAACCGGCCAGCAACTGGGCGGCGTCGGTGGCCGAAGATGGCGTGGTGATCGCCGGCCTCGCCCTGGCGCTGGCCCATCCCTGGCTGGCGCTGGTTTTCGTGCTGGGCGCGAGCCTGCTCGGCGCGCTGACCGTATGGCTGGTCTGGCGCGCGCTCTGGCGCGGGATGAAGCGCCTGTTCGCCGCGCCCCCCGCGCCGGCCCGGACATCGGCGATGGCAAGGGACCATTCGCTGCCGCCGGCCCCTTGACCGCATAATCCACGGCATACGGGGAGCACCGATGGCAAGCAACGACACACCCACTTCCTCCGCCCGCCTGTCGCGCGCGGAGGTTCCGCCCGCGGACTACTGGCAGCGCTGGAGCGTGGAGAACGCGCCGCCGGCCGAAGCGGTCCGGGCGCATATCGCCGCGCCGCCCGCCAGCCCGGCCGCCGCGCCGGACCAGGACCCGGCCGCCGCCGAGACCCCCTATCGCGTGCTGATCGTCGAGGACGACCGCTCGCAGGCCTTGTTCGCGCAGAGCGTGCTGCATGGCGCCGGCATGCAGGCCATCGTGCAGATGGAGGCCGAAGGCGTGCAGCAGGCCATCGCCGAGCACCGCCCCGACCTGATCCTGATGGACCTGCACATGCCCGGGCTGGACGGCATGCGCCTGACCGCACTGATCCGCCAGAACCCGCACCAGCAGCTGCTGCCGATCGTGTTCCTGACCGGCGACCCCGACCCCGAGCGCCAGTTCGAAGTGCTCGACAGCGGCGCCGACGACTTCCTGACCAAGCCCATCCGCCCGCGCCACCTGGTCGCCGCGGTGGCCAACCGCATCCGCCGCTCGCGCCAGCAATCGCAGGGCGCGGCCGCCGGCCCGGCGCTGAACAATCCCGAGACCGGCCTGCCTACGCGGCACAACCTGATGCTGCAGCTGGACGCGGCGCTGAGCGCGGCCGAGCCCGGTGGCCTGATGTTCATCGAGATCGCCAGCGCGCTCAGCCTGCGCGAACGTTATGGCTATGCCGCCTTCGAACGCCTGATGATGCAGGCTGGCCGGCGCCTGGCCGAAGCCGGTCGCCCGCACCTGCTGGCGCGGCTGAACGACAACAGCTTCCTGCTGCTGGCCCGCGGCATGGATGAGGACGCAGCCGATGCGCTGGCCCGTTCCGTGCGCCAGGCGTTGTCCGCGCATCCCTTCCTGGTGCGCGAGGAAGAATCGCTGCACCTGCGCTGCGCCATCGGCCACGCCCACCTGTCGCAGGGCTTCGAGGACGCCGGCGTCGCGCTGGAGGCGGTCGAGCGCGCCGCCCTGCAGGCGCGCCTGGTCACCGACGGCGTGGCCGCCTACCAGGGCAGCACCGATGCCGCCGCACAGGAACACCTCGCCCTGCTGGAGGGCCAGATCGAACTGGCCTACCAGCCGATCGTGGCGGTCGCCGGCAGCGATACCGCGCAGTACCAGGTCCTCCTGCGCCTGCGCCGCAACGACGGCACCCTGCTCTCGGCCGGCCAGGTGATCCCGGCCGCGGAGGCGGCCGGGCGCATCGCTGATCTCGACCAGCAGGTGCTCGACCACGCGCTGGGCCTGCTGCACCGTTACCAGCATGCCGTGCCGCCGATGCGCCTGTTCGTGTCCCAGTCGCTGCGCACCCTCGCCCGCGAAGCGTTCGCCGACTGGCTGCTCAAGGCCATCGCCGACCGGCAGATCGCCGGCAGCGCGCTGGTGATCGACGTGCGCCTGGCCGACGCGCTGGTGCATGCGGTGACCCTGCAGCAGTTCTGCGAGAAGCTGATGCCGGCAGGCGTGCAGTTCTGCCTGAGCCAGTTCGAACCCGGCGACGAAGCCAACGCGCTGATGAC
Organism: Stenotrophomonas sp. PS02297; assembly: GCF_029959705.1. Lineage (NCBI taxonomy): Bacteria > Pseudomonadati > Pseudomonadota > Gammaproteobacteria > Lysobacterales > Lysobacteraceae > Stenotrophomonas > Stenotrophomonas sp. PS02297. Next base: position 11,405 of record NZ_JASCOS010000110.1, read on the forward strand.
CCAGCTGCCGCTGGGTTTCGTGCGCATGGCCGGGCGTTTCGCCGGCAGCCACGGCAGCCAGAAGCTGCGCGACGAACTGCGCGGGGCGATCGACGCCGCGCACCGCGCCGGGCTGCAGATCATCGGCCAGCAGATCGAGGACCCGCAGGCCGCCGCCGCGATGTGGATGAGCGGCATCGACTTCATCCAGGGCAACGTGGTGCAGTCGGTCGGCAGCGAGCTGGACTTCGACTTCCAGAACACGGTGCTCTGACATGCAGGCGGCGAACCGCTGGGCCATGGCCGCCGCGATGCTCGCGGTGGCCGCCGGCGCGGCGCCATGGCTTCCGCCGCCGGTGCCCGCGCAGCCGATCGCCACGGCCCTGGCCGCGCTCGCCTGCCTGTGCGCG
>NZ_JASCOS010000111.1:0-11468 GCF_029959705.1 Stenotrophomonas sp. PS02297
GACTTCGTCGGTAATGCCCCAGCGGGACGCTGCCCCGCTCTACAAGGCGATGGGGATTGTGGCTCTGTAGCGCCGGGCAATGCCCGGCGGGGGACTTCGTCGGTAATGCCCCAGCGGGGCGTTGCCCCGCTCTACAAGGCGATGGGGATTGTGGCTCTGTAGCGCCGGGCAACGCCCGGCGGGGAACTTCGTCGGTAATGCCCCAGCGGGGCGTTGCCCCGCTCTACAGGGGTCGCTGGGCTCTGCCGCGTCGGGCCTTCCTTTGGTGGACATGTGGAAGAAGAGCCGGCCCTCTAGAATTGCGTTTCCCCCACCCATCAGGAGCACCACCATGAGCCTGAACGCTCTCCGCCAGCAGCCCGGCGTGGTCGCCCAGCCGCCGGTCGAAACCACCGGCTTCGTCTTCAACCACACCATGCTGCGGGTCAAGGACATCGCCGCCTCGCTGGATTTCTATACCCGCGTGCTCGGCTTCCGCCTGATCGACCAGCGCGATTTTCCCGAAGCCGCCTTCAGCCTGTACTTCCTGGCCTACGTGCCGGAAGGCACGCAGGTGCCCGGGGACGACGCACAGCGCCGCCTGTGGATGGCCGGCATTCCAGGCGTGCTGGAACTGACCCACAACCACGGCACCGAGAACCAGGACGGTCCGGTCTACCACGACGGCAACAGCGAGCCGCGTGGCTTCGGCCACATCTGCGTATCGGTACCGGAACTGGAAGCGGCCTGCGCGCGTTTCGAGGAGCTGGGCGTGCCGTTCCAGAAGCGCCTGAGCGATGGCCGCATGAAGAGCCTGGCCTTCATCAAGGACCCGGACGGTTATTGGGTGGAGATCATTTCCAATACCGTGCGTGCCTGAATCGCGCACGACACGCTGAGGATGGGCTGTTGCCTGCCTGGGCGAGGCGCGACCTGAAAAGCGCACCTGCCAGGGCGCGCTTCGCCTACCCGGACTACGTAGCAACGGATTGCATCGGCGGCGGCTGATGAACAGCAAACGCCGGCTTGCGCCGGCGTTTGCTGGTGTCGAACCACTTGGCAGCGGCTGCGGCTTGGCTTACTTCTTGAAGGTGCCGGCCTTGACCAGCACCATCTTCTGCGGGTCCACGTACTTGCGGATCGCGCCATTGACCTGCTGCAGGGTCACCGACTGGATCGCCTGCGGGTAGTTGTCCAGCCAGGCCAGGCCCACGCCACGCTCGACCGTGCCGATGATCGCCGCCGACATGCCGTCGGTATTGCCCAGGCCGACCTGGTAGCTGCCCACCATCGCCTGCTTGCGCGCATCCAGTTCCTCGGCGGTGATGCCGTCCTTCCACCAGCGCTGCAGTTCGCGGCGGGTACTGGCGATGCCCTTGTCCATCAGCTCCGGTGCAAACGTGGTGCTGATGCCCAGGCCGCCGTCCATGTAGTCGCTGCCCAGCAGATTGCCGCCGATGCCGTAGGTCAGGCCTTCCTTCGCGCGCACCGCCGCCATCAGGCGACCGGTGAAGCCCGAACCCAGCACGTCCACGCCCACCGTCATCGGCAGGTAGTCGGCATCGGTGTAGCGCAGGCCGGTGGCCTGGCCCAGGAAGACGCTGACGCTGGCCTTGTCCTTCATCGCGATGCTGTGCTCGGCGGCCTTGGCCGGCAGCCGTGCCGGTGCATCGCGCAGGTAATCGACGCCACCGCTCCAGCCGTTGAAGCCATGCGCCACCGCGGTCTCGATCGCCTTGGCATCGACGTCGCCAGCAAACACCAGGGTCATGTGCGCCGGGCCGTAGTACTTGGCGTGGAAGGCCTTGATCTGCTCCAGGGTCACCTGCGGCACCGCCTTGAGCATGGCTTCGCGCGGTGCCGGTGCGTTGACGCTGCCGGCCGGGAAGAGGCTCAGCATCATCGTTTCGCGGGCCATCGCGCCGGGGTTGTCGCTGGCCTGGCGCAGGGCCGCTTCCAGCTGCACCTTGGCCTTGGCCAGCTCCTCGGCGGTGAACGCCGGCTCACGCAGCTGTTCGGCGAGCAGGTCGAGCACGGTCGGCAGGTCCTGCTTCAGGCTCTTGCCGTAGATGCCGATGCGCGCGGCGCTGGGGCTGAAGGACAGCTGCGCGCCGATGCCATCGAGCGTGTCGGAGATGGCGAACTTGTCGCGGCGGGTGGTGCCGGCTTCCAGCAGCATCGCGGTGAGCGTCGGCACCGCCGGGTTGTCGGCCTTGGCGGCGAGGAAGGCATCACCCAGCGGCATCGAGCCGGTGAAGGTGACCACGTCCTTGACCCCCATCGGGTAGACGATCAGTCCGATGCCGGCGGCCTTGGCGTGCACGGCGGTGTCGGCGACGCCGGCCTGTGCGGCGAATGCGGCAAGGCTGGACAGGGCGGCCAGCGCCAGCGGGATCAGTCGAATGCGTTTTGCGTTGTTCACTTGCTGCTCTCCGGCACGAACCAGCCAATCGTGCTCTGCTCTGCGGTGAAATACTTGCCGGCGACACGCTGCACGTCGGCCGGGGTGACCTTCTCCAGGTCCTTCAGTGCGGTGGAATACAGGGTCCAGTCGCCCATCGCGATGAACTCGTTGAGCGCATCGGCAGCCTGGTCGGTGCCGTCGCGGCGGTAGGCCTCCTCTGCACGGTACGGACCAAGCACGCGCTTGATCTCCTCGACGGTGACGCCGTCGCGGGCAACCTTGGCGATTTCGTCGCGGACGGTCTTTTCAATGTCCTCGTGCCTGCCGTCCGGCGCGAGCGCCACGCTGAGCATGAACAGGCTGGGATCGCGCTGCTGGTACATGCCGCCGGACACCGCCACCGCCTTGCTGGTATCCACCAGCGCGCGCGGCAGGCGGGCGCTGCGGCCGCCCTGCAGCACCAGTTCCAGCACGTTCAGCGCCGGGATGTCCTTGTCCACGCCGGCCGGTGCCTTGTACGCCATCATCACCGTGCCGGTCTCGCCGGCGCGGCGCAGCGTCACCCGGCGCTCGCCCTGCTGTTCCGGTTCGGTGGTGTAGACCTCGGGAATGGCATGCGGCGAACGCGGCACCTTGCCGAACTTCTCGCCGATGCTGGCCAGCACCTTGGCGCTGTCGATGTCGCCGACGACGGTGACGGTGGCATTGTTCGGCCAGTAGAAGGTGTCGTAGAAGGCACGCAGTTTTTCGATCGACACGTTCTCGATGTCGCTGCGCCAGCCGATCACCGGGTGGTGGTACGGGTGGGCGCTGTAGGCGGTGGCCCACATCAGCTTCATCAGCGCGCCATTGGGGTTGTTCTCGTTGCGCTCGTATTCGTTGCGCACCACGGTCATTTCGCTCTGGCGGTCCTTCTCGCGCAGCAGCAGGCCGCGCATGCGGTCCGCTTCGATGGCGATGTAACCGTCCAGCGCGGCCGGCGGCAGCGTGGCGTAGTAGTTGGTGCGGTCCAGCGAGGTGGTGGCGTTGAAGCCGGCACCGACGCGGTCCAGGTAGGTATCGACGTTGTTCTCGCCGTCGAAGTGGGTGCTGCCCATGAACATCAGGTGCTCGAGCAGGTGGGTGCCGCCGGTGGAACCGGTCACCTCGTTGCGCGAGCCGACCCGATAGGTCACCTGGAAGGTCACCACCGGCGCGGCGTGGTTGGGCAGCAGGAGCACGCTCAGGCCGTTGGCATCGAGCCGGTACTCGTCGATGCCATCGAGCGATTTGACGTGGGTGAAACCATTGACCTTGACCGGTTCGGCCGAAGCAGCGGTCGCTGCCATCAGGCCGAACGCAAGGCCGGCGCACAACAGGCGTGGCGAAATCATGCGTTGCGTTCTCTTGGAATGCGCGCGGGGCGCGGGGAAAATCCGGGCAGGAGTCATTCCTGCCCGCGTGGGGTCGGGGTGTCGAAAGCGGCCAGCACGATCTCCGGGGTCAGCACCTCGGGCAGTTCGGCCGGGGCGCCGCCGCTGGCGGGATAGGCCAGGTTGAACGGCACCGCGCTGCGGTTCCATTTCTCCAGCTCGGCGGTGATCAGCGGGTCGGCATTGGTCCAGTCGGCCTTGAGCGCGGCCACGCGATGCTGGCGGAAGTAGTCGCGCACGCGGCCGGAGGCGAACACCACCTTCTTGTTGACCTGGCAGGTGGCGCACCAGCGCGCGGTGAAGTCGACGTAGATCGGCCGCCCTTCCTGCTGCAGCTGCTGCACGCGCTCGCCGCTCCATGGCTCCCACTGCAGTTGCTCCGGCGCCGGCGCGCGCGGCCAACCCAGCAACGCCGCCAGCAGCAGCGCCAGCAGGCCGCCGCCCGTGGCCAGGCGCGCGCCGTGTCCGCGGGCGCCGGGGCGCGTGCCGCGGCCATACAGCCACAACCCGAAGGCCAGCACCGCCAGCGCCAACAGGGCGTTGAGCAGGGCCGCCTCGTGCAGCTGCCCGGCCAGCACCCACAGCAGATAGCCCACCGTGGCGTACAGCGGGAAGGCCATGAGCTGCTTGAAGGTCTCCATCCATGCACCCGGGCGCGGCAGCAGCCCCACCAGGCGCGGGAACACCGACAACAGCAGGTACGGCAGTGCCAGGCCCAGGGCGATGGCGGTGAAGACGACGAACGACGGCACGGTCGGCAACGCCAGCGCGGCACCCAGCGCCGGGGCCAGGAAGGGCGCGCTGCACGGCGTGGCCACCACGGTGGCGAGCATGCCCGAGAAGAAGCTGCCGGCGGCGCCCCCCTGCGTCTGCAGGCGCGAGCCGATGGCCGTGGCGCGCACGCCGACCTCGAACACGCCGCTGAGGTTCATCGCGAACGCCAGCATGACCAGGGCCAGCACGAACACGAACGGCGCCGACTGCAGCTGGAAGCCCCAGCCCAGCTGCTGTCCGCCCTCACGCAGTACCGCCAGTGCCGCGGCCAGTGCCCAGAAGGACAGCAGCACGCCCGCGGTGAAGGACAGCGCGTGCAGGCTGACCTTGCGGCGGTCGCTGCCGGCCTGCTCGATGAAGCCCACGACCTTCAATCCCAGTACCGGGAACACGCAGGGCATCAGGTTGAGGATCAATCCGCCCAGCACCGCGAACAGCACCACCAGCAACGACAGGCGCGCATCCCTGGCCGTCGCGCCGGTGGCGGACGGCGTCGTCGCCGGCGCGGGCGCGGCCCCGAGGTCCGTGGTGCTGACCAGCGCGGCGGCTTCGGCCTCGGCCACGAACGGCAGGTCGACCTCGACCCCGCGGTACGTGCCTGAAACATCGTTGTAGGCCAGTACGCCGCGCAGGCGGGCATCGGCCGGCAGGGTCTCGGCCTCGTCCAGCGGCAGCTTGAGCAGCGCGCGCGCGCCGCGGTTGCCGATGGTCTGCGGCACCTTGTAGGAAACGAAGCCGTCGGCCGGGAAGAAGTGCAGTTCGGCGATGTCGGTCGGCGCCGCCACGCGCAGCGCCAGGCCTCCCTGCTCGCGGGTGGCCGCCAGTTGCCAGCCCTCGCTGGCGCCGGGCATCGGCATCGCGGCGATGGCCGCGCGCACATCCTCGTCCGGCTGCGGCGGCTCGGCGCGCACCGGCATGCGCAGCGAAAGCTCCGCCTTGCCGGGAATGCACACGGTCTCGCACATCAGCCAGCGCGCCTGGGCCTTAAGCTCGACCTCGGTGCCGGGCTTCAACCCGGCCGGCACGGCCAGGCGCACCGGCAGGTACAGCAGACCTTCGTAGCCATGGCCGGTGATGTTGCCCTCGCGGTCGCGTACCAGCACCGGCGTCGGCCACTGGATCGCGTCGGCGCTCCAGCCGGCGGGCAGCTCCCACATCAGCCGGGTCGGCAAGCCGGTGCCGGCGTTCTTCCAGAAGCTGTGCCAGTGCGGATCGTGCTGCATGCGCAGCGCCAGCTGCACCGGCTGCCCCGGCTGTACGGAGCGGTCGGCGGCAACCAGTTCGGCCTGCACCTGCGCCAGCGCGACGGCCGGCAACAACAGGCCGCACAGCGCCAGCAGCGCCAGCCCCAGCCGCTTCACGGCCTCAACGCGCCGGCGCATCGTCGACCTTCCTGAGCTGAGCGCGCACCGCGCGTTCCACGTCCCATTCGCGCATGCCGACACCGACGATGGTGCCGTCGCCGGCGATCAGATAGTTCTGCGGCAGCTGCATCACGCCATAGGCCTGCGCCGCCTCGCCCTCGAAGCCCGGTGCCTGCAGGTTGATCCACGGCAGGTCGTCGCTGCCGCCTTCCTCGTGCATCGCCTTGGTCCAGTCGGCCTTGTCCTCGTCCAGCGATACCGCGTAGATCTCGAAGCCGTGCGGATGGAACTCGCGGTAGACCTTGAGCAGGTGCGGGAACTCGCCGCGGCAGGGGCCGCACCACGACGCCCAGAAGTCCAGCAGCACAAGCTTGTTGCGCGCCAGCACCTGGGACAGCTTGACCATCTTGCCGTCCACGCCCACCGCCTGGATGTCGGCGTAGGGCTTGCCGGGTCCGAACTTTTCGGCCAACTGCCGGGCCTTGGCGTTCTCTTCCGCGGCACGCTCCATCGACACGATCAACGGGTGCGCGCCCAGTTCCGCGCGGAACGCCGCCACCATCTGCGCGCGACGGGCTTCGTCGTAGCGTTTCCAGTCGTAGTTCTCCGACAGCACCAGCAGCTTGACCAGCGTCGGCGCATCGCCATCGAGGATGGCGCGGTCATAGTCGTTCTTGACCGTGGCGAGCCTGCGCGCGGCCGGCACCGTGGATTCGCGCGCGGCAGTCATCGCCGCTTCGTCGGTTTCATCGATGTTGCTGAAGGCCTTGACGTTGGCCTCGCGGTTGGCCTTGAACGCGGCCACATACTCCGGACGCTGCAGGTAACCGTAGACCAGATCGGTATAGCGCCCGCCCCGCGCCACCGGGCCCAGCTCACCCGCTTCGACGCGCAGTTCGCCCGGCTCCACCACCAGCCGTGCGGTGCGATGGTCGCCCAGGGTCAGTATGCCGGGCACCGGCTGCGGCACGCTGCCGGTCAGCACGAAGGCGCCGTCATGCACGGTGGCGGTGGCAATCGGCTCGACCTTGGTCGGGTCGCTGGCCAGCGCGGGCACCAGCAGCGATACCTGCTGGCCTTCCTGCAACCCTTCCAGCCTGCCGCTGATGGTGAAGGCCTGGCGGGCGTCGGCGGCGGGTGCGGCGCTGGAGGGGGATGCGGGCGCCTCGTCGCGGCCGCAGGCCGACAGCGCCAGCGTAGCGATGACCGCGCCGGCCAGGACGCTGGCCCGCAGGGAGGTGGAGAACAGGCTCATAGGGGAAATCCTTGGAAAAAAGATACGGTGCGGCGCACCGGCCAACGCAGGCCGGTACGCCGCGGTAGCGACGGTCAGGCGCGCGGCATCAGCGGCCGAATTCCTTCTTGAAGTCCAGGTAGATCACCCGGCCGCGCACGTTGACGCGGTTGGACACGAAGCCGTAGGCGTTGTCCACGAACGGAAAGTCGCGGTCGAACAGGTTCTGCACGCCCAGCCGCAGCGTGCTGCCGCCCAGCCACCCCTTGCGCTCCAGCTTGCGGTAGCCGACCTGCATGTCGAAGGTGGTGTAGGACGCCGACCGCGTACGCGGGTGCTCATTGGGAATGTAGTCGTTGAAGCTGGTGGCTTCGGCCGACAACGGGTACAGCACGCGGTGCGCCGAGGTGTAGTGGCTGCCCACCGAGGCGAACCAGGACGCGTTCTCCCAGCCCACGGACAGGTCGCCGGCCCACTTGCTCGGCCCCAGTTCGCTGTCCGAGTAGGTCAGCGTCGGCAGCTCCGACAGGGAGCGTGCGGTCAGCTCCAGGGTGCGCACGGTATTGAGCTCGATCCGCCAGTCGCCCCAGTCGTTGCCGAAGTAGTAGCTGGCGGAGGTGTCCACGCTGCGCGAGCGCCGCCCGAGGAAGTTCACTTCGCGGTTGTCCCACAGCATCACCCCGTTCTCGCCGAGGGTGAACATGCCCGACGGCAGGTCGGCGAAGTTGCCGAAGATCTGCGCGTAGCTCAGCCCCGACAGCGGGTCGCCGATGTAGTTGTCGAAGCGGGTGTCGTTGTAGGTGGCCGACAGCTGCAGGCCGTTGGCGAACGTCGGGCTCCAGTCGAAACCATAGGTCTTGACGGTGGCGACCTGCGGCTTGAGGTTGCTGTTCGGGCCGGTGAGCGCGATCAGCCGGGTGGCGCCGTCGGGCAGCTCGACGCCGTTGAAGAGCAGGCGCGAGGTGTAGTCGTCCAGGGTCAGCTGGCCGAACTGCTGCCGCGCCTGCGGCACAAGGAACGATTCGCCCCAGGTCGCGCGCACGCGCAGCTGGTCCACCGGCTTCCACGACAGGCGGGCCAGCGGGCTGGTACGCCTGAAACTGCGCGATACCGGGCTGTAGCTGCCGGTGAACAGGTCGCCACCGTCGCCGGTGGTGCCGGTCAGCCGGCCGATGTCGAAGCCGCCGAGCTGGTCCAGGCCGGCAGCCCAGTTGCGCAGCGCGTTGTCGCCGTCCTGGCCGAAACGCTCGTAGCGGGCGGCGACGGTCAGGCTCAACTGTTTGGCGAACGGCAGGTCCTTCAGCAGCGGGATGCCGACTTCGGTGAACAGCGCCTCCGAACGGGTCTTGCTCGAGGTGACCAGGCGCTCGCCGAAGTTGCTCTCGTGGTCGAAACGCTGGTCGCGGAACTGGGCGCCGAACGCGGCCTCGATCTTGCCGGCCGGCAGGGCGAACAGCTCGCCGCGGGTCAGCGCGTCGAAGGTGTAGGCCTTCGACTGGAAGTGGTAGGCGTAGCGCTCGACCAGGCTCTCCAGCAGCTCGCGGTTGTGGGCGACGATGGCCGGGTCGCTGCCGTCGCCGAACACGTTCAGGCCCTCGAGTACCTTCAGGGTGCGCGCGTAGCCCTCCTCGCCCATCGAGCCGGTCAGGTCGCCCAGCACCACGCTGGTGCCCTTCTCGCGGCTGGCGCTCAGGCCCAGCTCGTAATCCCAGCCGGTGGCGAAGGGCAGCTTGCCATCCAGGCCGACATGGGCGTCGAGGTTGCTCTGCTCCTGGTCCTCGCTCAGGCGCATGCCCTCGAATTCGCGGGCGAACGAATAGCCGACCAGCACGTCGCGGCCGAACGGGTTGTTGGGATTGCTCTCCGGCACATAGGTATTCAACCCGTCCTCGAACAGGTTGAAGTCGAACAGCTCCGGCTTCCAGCTTTCCCGGTTGACCTGGCGGGCGTAGCTGACGCCGTAGTTCAGCTCCAGGTCCTTGCCCAGCACCTGCAGGCCGTCCAGGCGCAGATAGGTGTTGTCCACCTTCGGCCCGACGCGGCCGACCTCGTACAACGACGGCGCCGTGGCCGGGTCGTACGGCAGCAGGCTGTCAGGATCCAGGTTCTTGCCGTTCTGGCCGCCGGGGATCACGCCGATGGGCTCGCCCATGAAGTGATAGTCGATGCCCCAGTCTTCCGATTCGTACACGACGCCCGGCTGCCCCTTGTTCTGGGTGCGCACGTTGGTGCCGTTGCGGTCGCTGAAGTCGCCCTTGCCCTGCGGGCCGGCGTGGATGTAGCGCAGGATGTCCACCGGCGAGCTGCGATCCATGCCGGCGGCGACGGACAGATGGCCTTCGCTGAAACCGAAGGTGTGCGCCAGGTCCACCCGGCTGACATCGGCATTGCTGCCGGAATTTTCATGGCGCAGCTGCAGGGTCGTGCCGTCGTAGGATTTCTTCAGCACGATGTTGATCACGCCGGCCACCGCGTCGGAGCCATAGATCGCCGAGGCGCCGTCGCTGAGCACCTCGATGCGTTCGACCTGCGAGACCGGGATCGAGGAGATGTCGGTGTAGCCGCCCTGGGACTGCGCCGAGCCGCTGCGGCGGCGGCCATCGACCAGGATCAGGGTGGAACGGCTGCCGAGGCCGCGCAGGTTGGCGCCGGAAGACCCCAGCGCAGAGACGCCGCCGTCGCCCAGGCGGCCGTTGCCGTATTCGTTCTCGCCGAATACGCGCGCGGCGCTGGTGCGGTTGGAGAAGTTCTGCGGCAGGTTGCGCAGCACGTCCTCGATCGAGGCGTAGCCGCGGCTCTCGATCAACTGCGAATCGATCACGATCAGCGGCGAGGCCGGGTCGATGTTCTTCAGGTAGGTGCCGGTGACGGTGATCGTCTCCAGCGTCTCGGCGCGCGCGCCGCCCGCCTCCGTGGGCGCGGCCTGGGCGCCGCCGCGGGGGCGCACGGTGACGGTGTTGTCGTTGACGAAGCGGTACTCCAGGCCGGTCGGGGCGAGCAGTTGCTCCAGCACCTGGGCCGGGGTCGCCAGGCCGCTCACCGCGGCCGAACGCTCGCCATTGGCGGTGGCGCCGGCGGCGTAGACCACCTGCATGCCGGTCTGCTGGGCGAAGGCTTCCAGCGCCGTGGCCAGCGGCTGCGCCGGGATATCGACCTCACGGGCCAGCTGGGTGGAAGCCGGCGCCGGCTGTTCCTGCGCCTGCTGCGCCAGCGCGGCGCCGCTGCCAGCCAGCAATGCCAGCGCCATTGCCTGGACCAGCACATTCTTGCGGAAATTATTGCGAGACCCCATGGGCGGATATCCCCGATTGAACCAACGGATGGATCGAGACACCGCCTGCACGCCATGCGCAACCGGCCTCTTGTTACATCCGTATGTCCAAAGGGGCCGAAAGGGTACTCAGCGCCGAAAATATTTTACTGAACGGGGAAAACGCGGGCCGCCGACCCTACTGCCTGCCGTAGGACGCCGGCGCCACCCGCACCCGGCCGTCCTCGCGCACCACCCGCAGTGCGGAACAGCATTCCAGGAACTGCAGGAACGACTCGGTGTCGTCGGCATTGAACACCCCGCTGTAGCGCTGCTGCAGCGCCCGCTCGTCGCCCACCACGATCTGGCGCTGGTTGTAGCGGTTGAACTCGGCCACGATGTCGGCCAGCGTGTCGTTGCGGAAGCTGAGCCGACGCGCGCCCTGCGGCGTCTCCACCGGCTTCTCCAGCGGCATGCGCACCAGCGACTGCCGGCCCTGCGGGATGCGCGCCTGCTCGCCCGCGGACAGTGCGGCCGGCTTGCCCAGCGATTCGACGGGACCGCCAGCGGCGCCGACCACCTCGCCCTCCGGCTCCCACAACCGCTCCAGCCATCCCTCCCGGGCGGCCATTACCTTGACCCTGCCCTCGCTGACCGCCACCAGGGTGCCGGACGGCAGCCGGTTGACGGTGAAGCGCGTGCCCACCGCCTGCACCGTGTTGCTGCCGGCATGCACGCGGAACGGGCGCGCGGTGTCATGGGCGACATCGAACGTCGCCTCGCCGCGGCGCAGCTGGATGTCGCGCGCGCCGGCGGAGAATTCCACCACCATCTGCGAAGCCGGCGCCAGCAGCACCACCGAGCCGTCGTCCAGGGCGATGCGCCGATCTTCGCCGATCGCGCTGGCGTATTCCTGCGTGGGCGGAGCCAGCAGCAGCTGCCGGCCGAGCAGCCCGGCGCACACCACCACCGCCGCCGCGGCCAACCAGCGCAGGCGCCGGCGCGGACGCCGCGCCGCCGGCGCGCGCGCCCCGGCGCGGGCCGCGTCGGC
>NZ_JASCOS010000112.1:0-11455 GCF_029959705.1 Stenotrophomonas sp. PS02297
CCAAGCTCGGCCAGTTCCTCATCGGCAGCACCTTCGTCGAACGCTTCCTCAACAAGGGACCGATGGCGAAGGCGCTGCAGCGCATTCCCGTGAAGCTGGTCGAGCACGGGCAACTGGGTGTCATCGGCGCAGCCAGTTGGTATCTGCAGCACCGCAGCACCTGATCACGCTCCCACCCACGCAGCAACGCACACCGCCGCACGGGCATGCGCCCGCGCACCAGCCATCTACAGAAACCGCGGTTCAACCCACAATCCGCCAATGATGAGGAGAGACATCATGAGGTACCGCAAGTCCGTACTGTCCGCCGCCATCGTCACCTGCCTGAGCTTCTCCGCGCACGCGCAGGACGCCGGCAAGGAAACGACCGACCTCGACCGCGTCGTGGTCACCGGCATCCGCGCCAGCCTGCAGCAGTCGCTTGAAACCAAGCGCAACGCCGACGCCATCGTCGACGTCATCACCGCAGAGGACGTGGGCAAGTTCCCGGCCACCAACGTCGCCGAGGCCATCACCATCATTCCCGGCGTGACCATCGACAAGGCCTTCGGCCAGGGCGAGAAGGTCAGCATCCTCGGCACCGATCCGGCGCTGAACCGCACCATGCTCAATGGCCAGACCGTGGCCTCGGCCGACTGGTTCATCACCGACCAGCCGGGCCGCACCTTCAACTACTCGCTGCTGGCGCCGCAACTGGTCAGCAAGGTCGAAGTCTACAAGTCGCCGGAAGCGTGGCTGGACGAAGGCTCGGTCGGCGGCACCGTCAACATCTCCACCCGCAAGCCACTGGACCTGGAAGGCACCACCGTCTCCGGCTCGGTGGGCTACCTCTACAACGACCGCATCGAGAGCGGCGACCCGTCGGTTTCGGCCATGTTCGGCTGGAAGAACCAAGCCAACACCTTCGGCGTGATCATCTCCGGCCAGCGCTCGGATGAAAGCATCCGCCGCGAGGGCATCGAGTCCTACGGCACGGTGACCGGCGACCACTACATCAACAGCCGCGACGGCGCGCCGAACTCGATCACCAGCACCAGCGACGACTGGTCCACCGGCGAGGCCGTCACCATGCCGCCGAGCTGCGTGGGCAGCTGCGCCACCACCCTGCTGGCCAACCCGAACGCGGTCGCACCGAATTCGATCAGCGCCCATTACTTCGAGCAGAAGCGCGAGCGCGACACCCTGTCGCTGGCCCTGCAGTTCAAGCCGCACGAGAAGCTGGACATCGAATTCAACCTGCTCGACGTCAAGGCCGGCTACGACAACATCAGCCATGCCATGTTCGCCTTCAACGGCAACACCTGGAACTCGCTGGGCAACCTGACCGACCTGACCGTCGATGGCGGCGTCATCACCAAGGCCAAGTTCCGCAATGCGCTGACCGTGTATGACCTGATCAACCGCCAGGCCACCGTCGATACCGACTCCTACGACGTGAAGTTCAAGTGGACCGACGAGCGCTGGTTCGCCTCGGCCCATGCCGGCTACTCCAAGGCCACCGGCGGCACCGGCCGCCAGGTGTTCGGCGAGTTCCTCAACAAGGCCAACTACAGCTACGACCTGACCGGCAAGGTACCGAAGCTGTACTTCGACGGTTACCAGAGCGACGCCATCCAGGACGTGGCCAGGCACTTCGCCCCGGCCAACCCGGGCAGCCCGTTCAACGACCCGAACGCCTACAAGCTCGACCGCGGCGAGCCCTGCACCCAGTTCTCCTGGGGCTGCGGCTGGCATGCCGACCCGGCGACCAAGGACAACTGGAAATCGGGCTGGGGCGGCAACATCGTCACCAAGCCGACCCGCGACGAAGAAAAGTACGCGCAGGTCGACTTCGGCATCCAGCTGGAATCGCCGATCTACCAGCTGCGTTTCGGCGCCAAGCGCCGCGAACACGAAACCTCGCAGTCGATGGCCGGCGTGACCCTGGCCTCGATCAAGGGCTATGGCGACGTCAGCGCCGAAAAGTTCGACCCCAAGCAGCTGCCGGACAACTATCTCTCCGGCTTCGGTGACGTGGGCGACCTCAACAGCCGCTTCATGATCGACGGCTGGAAGCTGGCCGACTACATCCTCAGCGGCGATTGGCTGGCCCCGTGGCAGACCATGCGCGCCCCGAGCACTTTCTACGATCCCTCGTTCGTGGCCAACACGTGGAACGTGACCGAAGACGTGACGGCGGCCTACCTGCAGGCCGATTTCAGTGTCGACCGGCTGCGCGGCAACTTCGGCGTACGCCTGGTGCGCACCGAGTCCGACAGCACCAGCTGGCAGTGCATCGGCAAGCCCAGCTGCGTCGCCAACGAAGCCAACAACTACGTCCACAGCTACCAGCTGGCCACCACCTCGAAGAAGTACAACGACGTGCTGCCGAACGTGAACGTGGTCTATGACCTGAGCGACAGCGTGGTGCTGCGTGGTTCGGCGGCCAAGGTGATCTCGCGCCCGAACTACGGCGACATGTCCACCTATCTGTGGCTGGGCGACCAGACCCGCACCGGTGGCGGCGGCAACCCGGACCTGAACCCGTACGAATCCACCAACCTGGACTTCTCGGCCGAATGGTACTTCTCCGAGAACGCCATCCTGGCCGGCACCCTGTTCCACAAGAAGGTGGACAACTACATCCTGGTCAGCACCCAGAAGGAGATCCACTTCAACCAGGCCGACCAGCGCGACACCGAGTTCGATGTCTCGCGCCCGAACAACGCCGGCAGCGCCACCATCAAGGGCTTCTCCGCGGCGTACCAGCAGACCTTCGGCGCGGGCCTGGGCCTGCTGGCCAACTGGACCTACGCCGAAGCCAAGGCCGACAACGGCGACTTCCTGCCCTACAACTCCAAGAACCAGCTGAATTTCAGCCCGTTCTACGAGAGCGAGCGCCTCAGCGCCCGCGTGACCTACTCGTGGCGTTCGAAGTACTACACCAACGTCGACCGCGGCAATTACCTGGTCACCGATGACTACGATTCGCTGGATGCGAGCGTCAACTTCAAGATCACCGACAACCTGACCCTTGGCCTGGATGGCATGAACCTGCTGGACAGCGAATACCGCTCCTACGCGGAAGTTCCGGGTGTGGCCAACACCGAAAAGCTGGTGCGCGGCCTGTACCGCACCGGCCGCCGCTACATGGCCACGCTGCGCTTCCAGTTCTGATCCGGCTCGGCTGAAACCCCACGTTCCACGTTGTTTTTCTCCTCCAACGGGCCTGGCATTCCAGGCCCGCTTTTTTTCCGGCGTCGGTACCGCCAACGCGGAGCGGCAACCATCCGGGCATGGAATGGCCCATCCGCTGCACCTGCTGGAGCGGCAAGCGCTGCATCGCATCGCGGCGTTTCGCCTTCTGGTCCGGCAGGCAATACCGTAGTGGCCGACGGAGCGGCAAGACCGGCCCGTCATGGCCTGCGGTTCTTCCCCGCAGGCATCAGGCAAGAGGCAGGGAAGGCGATGCGGCCTGCCGCGGCAGGTCGCCCGTACCGGACAGAGGACCACGACCACCATGACAACGCGCGTACCACCCCGAGACCGGCCAGCCCGCGCCCCACACGCAGGAGGGCGATACTGGCTGTTCGCCTGGGCGCTGGCCTGCTCCACCACGGCCGTCGCGCAGGAAACCACCGATCTGGCCGGCTACTGGTCCGGCCATACGGGCAGCGGGCGCGAGCGCGTGGCCGTCGGCCTGGAACTGCAGCCCGATGACGGAGGCGGCCTGTCAGTCAGGCTGGATTTGCCCATCGCGCACATGCAGTCCATGGCGATGGGCAGCGCGCGGATCGAGGACGGCATCCTGCGCCTGCCCGGCCTGCACCTGGCACTGGCGCGGAAGGCGGGACGCCTGACCGGCACCCTGCTGGATCCGGCCGGTAGCGCCGACCTGAGGCAGGCGGGGCCACGCCCGCCCGCCATGCCGTCGATCGCGGCCACCGACGCGCCCGCGCTGCCGGGGCCGCTCTGGGCGGTACGCCTGTCCGGCCAGGTGTTCGCCGCGCCGGTCGTTGATGCGGGCATAGCCTACGTCGGTACCACCGGCGGCATCTTCGAGGCGGTGGACGTGCGCGATGGCCAGCGCGCCTGGAGCGTGCCGCTGGGCTTTCCCGTGTTCGCCAGCGCCGCCGTCGACGGCGACGCGGTCTACGTGGCCAGCGACGCCTTCCTGCATCGCCTGGACAGGGCGGACGGCCGCGAGGTCTGGCGCTACCCGCTGGCAACCGAGCCGGCGGCGCGCGTGCTGCCGCACCCGGGCAGCGCGCACTGGGACGGGCAGGCGCCGCGACCGCTGGTGCTGGGCGCCACCCTCTACATCGGCAGCGCCGATGGCGGCCTGCATGCGGTCGATGCCGAAAGCGGCCGCCGGCTGTGGCGCTTCGTCGCACCCGGCCGCATCCGCCACGGGGCAGCGGCCGACGCCAGCCACATCTACGCGGTCAGCGAGCCGGGCAGCGTGCATGCCCTGGACCCGCGCACCGGCGAGGAGCGGTGGCGCCATCCCTTGTCCGGCCAGCCCGGCGCGGCGCCGGTGGTCCATGAAGGCCGCGTCTATGCCAGCGACCGCGGCGCGCTGCTGCACGCGCTCGACGCGGGCGACGGCCGCCGCCTGTGGCTGCTTCCATTCTGGACCTCGTGGGTGGAATCGGCGCCGGTCATCGTGGACGGCACGCTCTACATCGGCTCGTCCGACCTGAAGCGGATCAGCGCCATCGACGCAGGCAGCGGCAAGGTGCGCTGGCGAAGCGAAGTGGCCGGCTGGAGCTGGGGAACGCCACTGCCCGCCGGCCGCCACCTGTTCGTCGCCACCGCCGCCGGCGCGCCGTATTTCCAGCCGCTGCAGGCGGAACTGGCCATGCTCGACCGCGCGGACGGGCGGGTCGTCGCGCGCATCGCACTGCCGGCCGGCGAGGGCTTCATCTGGGGTGTGGCCGGCGATCTGGCACGCAGCGGCGACACCCTGGTCGCGGCGACCATCGGCGGCACGTTGATGGGCTTCGCCCTGCCCAACGCGACCACACCGCAAGCGGGTGCGGACGACCTTCCTTCCCCGCCCCTCTCCCTGCGCTGAGCCACATCCTTCCACCCCGTACCGCTGCGCCCCTGGCCGCACCCGCGTCCAGGCTTCATCCAAGAGGACACGCGATGATCCGATACCGCACCACCACCGCCGCGCTCGCAAGCGCCCTGTTCGTTGTCCTGGGCGGCACCACCGCCTGTGTCGCAACCAACGACGCAGCCACTCCGGCGGCGCAGGCGCAGCCGGTGCAGGTGGAAAGCGCGACGATCATCCCGCGCCCGCAATCGATGCAGCCGGCTGCCGGCACCTTTCTTGTCGCTGCCGGCACCACCGTGCACGCGCAGGGCGAAGCCGCGGCGCGCGTCGCCGCGCAGTTCACCGGACTGCTCGGCCGGACCACGCCGCTGGCGCTGGCCACCGATGCGGGCAAGGCGGAAGACGGCATCGTGTTCCGCCTGACGCCGGCGGGCGCGGGCGCTTCGCCCGAAGCGTACGCGCTGGACATCTCGCCCACCGGCATCGTGGTCGAAGCGGCCAGCGAGCATGGCCTGTTCAATGGCGCGATGTCGCTGTGGCAGCTGCTCGCCGGGCAACAGGCCGCGGCGGTCTCGCTGCCGGCGATGCGCATCGAGGATGCGCCGCGCTTCGCCTGGCGCGGGCTGATGCTCGATTCGGCGCGCCACTTCTGGAGCGTGGAGCAGATCAAGATACTGCTCGATGCGATGGCCACGCAGAAGCTCAACACGTTCCATTGGCACCTGACCGACGACCAGGGCTGGCGCATCGAGATCAAGCGCTATCCCAAACTCACCGAAATCGGCGGCTGCCGCGTGCCGCAGGGCGATGCCGGCCGCAAGGCCGACGGCACGCCCAACCTGTACTGCGGCCACTACACGCAGGAACAGATCCGCGACGTGGTGGCCTATGCCGCCGCCCGCCATATCACCATCGTTCCGGAGATCGACGTGCCCGGCCACGCGCAGGCGGCAGTGGCGGCCTATCCGGAGCACGGCGTGGTCGACGGCCCGACCGAGCCGTCGCACAACTGGGGCGTCAATCCCTACCTGTTCAATCCGCGCGAGGAGACGCTGCAGTTCCTGGAAGGCGTCCTGGCCGAAGTGATCGACCTGTTCCCCGGCCCCTATGTCCATATTGGCGGCGACGAAGCGGTGAAATACCAATGGCAGGCCTCGCCCGCGGTGCAGGCGCATATCCGCGCGCTTGGACTGAAGGACGAGGAGGCGCTGCAGTCGCACATGCTCAAGCGGCTGGAGAAATTCCTGGAGGAGCACGACCGCAAGCTGATCGGCTGGGACGAGATCATCGAGGGCGGCCTGCCGCCACAGGCCACGGTGATGTCCTGGCGCGGCATCGAGGGCGGCATCGAAGCCGCCACGCACGGCCATGACGTGGTGATGGCGCCAGGCAACACGCTGTACCTGGACTTCCTGCAGACCAACCTGCCGGACGAGCCGCCGGGCAGGCCGAAATTCACCTCGATGCAGAAGATCTACGCCTTCGATCCGGTACCCGGACAACTGCAGCCCGAGCAGCGCCGGCATGTGATCGGCGTGCAGGCCAACATGTGGACCGAGCACACCCGCACCTGGGAGCGCCTGCAGCACAACCTGTTCCCGCGCATGGCCGCGCTGGCCGAGATCGCGTGGACGCAGCTGCAGCGCAAGGACTACGACGATTTCCTCAAGCGCCTGCCGGCGCAGCTGCAGCGCTACAGGGCGCTGGACATCGCCTACGGCCAGACCGCGCTGTCGGTGGCGATGCAGCGCCACGACGACCGCGCCGGCAACCGCGTGGATGTCGAACTCTCCAACCCGCTGGGCTATGGCGACATCCGCTACACCACCGACGGCAGCGCGCCGACGGCACGCTCGCCCGCCTACGCCGCGCCGCTGGCGTTGCAGGTACCCACGTACCTGGAGGCCGCCGTCTTCTTCGACGGCAAGCCGCTGGCCGACAAGGCCAGCCGGTGGACCCTGGACGCCGCTTCGCTGCTCACCCGCAACGACAAGACGCTGGCGCAGTGCCCGCAGGGCGGCCGCCTGCTGCTGCGGCTGGAGGACGACAATCCCACCGACGGCCCGCGCGAGAATTTCGACGTGACCATCTTCAATCCGTGCTGGTTGTGGGAAGGCGCGCAGTTGCAGGACGTGGCCTCGATCCAGGTACGCGCCGGACGCATTCCGTACAACTTCGGCCTGCTGCGCGAGGAGGAGGCCAAGCGCGGCTTCCGCAAGGCGGTGGCGGCGCATGGCGAGTTCGAGGTCCGCGACGGCTGCGAAGGGCCGGTACTGGCTTCGGTGCCGTTGCCGGAAGCAGCCGATGCCGATGGCTTCATCACCCTGGACGCACCGCTGCACTCCGGGGCCAACGCGACCGCCAACCTGTGCATGACCTTCAGCGGCGATACGCGGCCGACGATGTGGGTGCTGAAGCAGGTGGCGCTGCGCACGGGAGACTGATCGGCGCTTCCCTCCGGCAGCGCCGGACCATGCGCGATGAGGATTGGATGGCAAGGCCGCAGCCGGGCGGTGCCCCGCTCTACACGAGCGATGCTGCACTGCCGTCGGGATTTGCGGCGCCACGCAGTGCGCTGTAGGGATTGGCTGGCAAGGCTACGGCGGGGCGATGCCCCGCTCTACCGGTGGGATGCCAGAAAGGGCGGGGGCCGCGCCCCCGCATCACGGATACAGCAGATAGCGCGCGCGCACCGCCTCGAAGCGGCGCAACTCCGGTTGCCAGCGCTGCTGCATCGCATCGAGCGTGTCGCCGCGCTCGATCGCCTGGCGCAGCCAGGCATTGCCGGCCAGCTTGTCGAAGAAGCCAGGCGTGGCACCCGGCGCATCGGACTGGAAGCGGAACGCATCCGGATACAGGTCATGCAGCGTCTTGACCACCGCCAGCCCCGTGCGGAACGGCAGGAAGGCTTCGCGGTCGGTGACATGGACCTGCACGCCGCCGCAGGCCTTGCCTTCGTGCTTGGAGAAACTGGGAGTGAACGCTGTCGGCCGGAAGCGCACGCCCGGCAGGTCGAGCGCGTTGAGCGCATCGGCCAATCGCCGCGCATCGACGAAGGGCGCACCGAGGGTCTCGAACGGCCGCGTGGTGCCGCGTCCCTCGGAAATATTGGTGCCTTCCAGCAGCGCAGTGCCCAGGTAGACCAGCGCGGTGTCGCGCGTGGGCATGTTCGGCGACGGCGGCACCCACGGCATCGCCCCGCCCGGCTCGGCGTCGCCGCGCTGCCAGCCGCGCATCGGTACCACGCTCAGTTCGGCGCCGATGCCGAACTCGCCGTTGAACAGGCGCGCCAGCTCGCCGATGGTCATGCCGTGGCGCACCGGAATCGGGAACATGCCGATGAACGAGGACTGCGCCGGTTCCAGCACCGGGCCCTCCACCTTGAGTCCGCCGACCGGATTGGGGCGGTCCAGCACCCATACCGGGATGCCGTCGCGCCGGGCTGCGCGCAGCACGTTGGCCAGCGTGTAGGGATAGGTGTAGAAGCGCGCGCCGACATCCTGGATGTCGAACAGCAGCAGGTCGATGCCGCGCAGCATCTCCGGCGTCGGTTCGCGGTGCTCGCCGTAGAGGCTGTGCACCGGCAGTCCGGTGGCCGCATCGCGCGAGGAATCCACGTGCCCGCCGGCCTGCACGTCGCCGCGCACGCCATGCTCGGGGCCGAACAGCGCCACCAGCTGGATATCCCGGCGCGCGGCCAGCAGGTCGATGTCGCTGCGCAGCGCGCGGTCCACGCCGGTCATGTTGGTGACCAGGCCGATGCGCTTGCCCTTGAGCTCGCTGGCGCGCTCGTTCAACAGCACTTCGATGCCGGGCTCGGGACCCGCGCCGCGTACTTCGACGGCACGCGCGGGCATCGCCGATGCCAGCAACAGGCCGCACAGGAAAAGGTTTCTCATGTATCCATGCATGCGCATATCCGCGGTACGAGAGGCGATGGGCAACGATAGCCGATCATCGGATAATCCGGCCTGGCCTTCGCCCAATCGGAACCCGTGATGCGTCGATTCGTGTGGCTGTCCTTCTGCCTGCTGGCATTCTGCAACCAGGCCCACGCCGGCGAAAACGCCATCGTCCCGTCGCTGATCCCGCAACCGGCCACGATGCAGGTCGATGCGGACGCGGCCGCCTTCCATGTGGATGCCCGCACTCCGCTGCACGCCGACGGCGATGCGGCGAAGCGCGTGGCAGGCCAGTTGAACGCCTTCCTCGCCAAGGCCGGACGCACGCCATTGCCCATCGCTGCACGCAGCAAAGGCGCGCATGGCATCCAGCTCGATATCGACGCGGACAGCGGCATTCCGGCCGAAGGCTACGCGCTCACCGTCAATGCGGACGGCATCGCGATCCGCGCCAGCGACGAAGCGGGCCTGTTCCATGGCGCGGTGACCCTGTGGCAGCTGCTCACCCAGGGCGAAGGCCCGCGCGTGACGCTGCCGGCGATGCGCATCGAGGACGCGCCGCGCTTTCCCTGGCGCGGCTACATGCTGGACTCGGCGCGGCATTTCCAGACGCCGGCGCAGGTGAAGCAGCTGCTCGACACCATGGCGCTGCACAAGCTCAACACGTTCCACTGGCATCTGACCGACGACCAGGGCTGGCGCATCGAGATCAAGCGTTACCCGCGGTTGACGCAGATCGGCGGCTGCCGCATCCCCGCCGGCGATGCCGGCATCGATCCGTCCAGCGGCAGGCCCGCGCCGTACTGCGGCTGGTATTCGCAGGACGACATCCGCGACATCGTCGCCCATGCCGCCGCGCTGCACATCACCGTGGTACCGGAAATCGACATGCCCGGCCACGCCACCGCCGCCATCGCCGCCTATCCGGCGCTGGGCACCGAAGGCCGGGAGATTCCGGTCTCGGCACACCGCGGCATCCACGCCAACCTGTTCAACGTCGACGACGCCACGTTCGATTTCCTCGATGGCGTGTTCGCCGAAGTCGCGCAGCTGTTCCCCGGCCCCTACATCCACGTCGGCGGCGACGAGGCGATCAAGACGCAGTGGCAGGCATCGCCGCGGGTGCAGGCCAGGATGCGCGAGCTCGGGCTGGCCGACGAGGCCGCGCTGCAGAGCTGGTTCATCCACCGGCTGGAAACCCTCGTGCATGCACACGGCAAACGCCTGATCGGCTGGGACGAGATCCTCGACGGCGGGCTGGCGCCCGATGCCACGGTGATGTCCTGGCGCGGCATCGACGGCGGCATCGCCGCGGCGCGCCAGGGCCACGACGTGGTGATGTCGCCCAATGCCGACCTGTACCTGGACTACCTGCAGACCGACTCGCCGGACGAGCCCGGCGGCCGTCCGCGGCCGAAGCTGATTCCGATGGAGAAGTTCTACCGCTTCGAGCCGGTGCCCGAGGCGCTGGACGCGGCCCAGCGCCGCCACATCCTCGGCCTGCAGGCGAACATGTGGACCACCGACGACGTGCGCTTCGCCGCGGTCGAGCACAACACCTTCCCGCGCCTGCTGGCGGTGGCCGAGACCGGCTGGACGCCGCAGGCCGGCAAGGACTACGCCAGCTTCCTGCAACGCCTGCCGGCCTGGAACCGGCGCTACGAGGCGCTGCGCGTCGGTCATGCGCGCACGCCGTTCCGCGTGCTGCTGGAAGACGCGCCCGCCGGCAACGACAAGGCGACGCTGCGCCTTTCCAATCCGCTCGGCTACCCGGTGCGCTACACCCTCGATGGCAGCGAACCGACGGCGCGCTCGCCGCTCTATGCCGCGCCCATCGAAGCCGCGCTGCCGGTGCAGCTGCGCACCGCCGCCTTCGCCGGCGGCACCGCGCTGCAACCCGCGGACCGCTTCGACGTGACCGCGGCCAGCCTGCGCAGCCGCGGCAACGCGCAGCTGCAGCCGTGCATCGCCGAAGGCCCGGTCCTGCGCATGCAGGACGACACGGCGCAGGCCGACGGCCTGCGCGCCTTGTTCAACGTCGCCTTCATGCAACCGTGCTGGCGCTGGGAACAGGCGCCCATGGCCGGCGCCGGCAGCATCGAAGTGCGCGCCGGCCGCCTGCCCTACATCATCGACCAGAGCGAGGAGGAGAACGCGCGCCGCCGCTTCCTGCCGGCGCGCAGCGCGCACGGCGAACTCGACATCCGCGCCGGTTCCTGCGACGGCGACCTCATCGCCACCGCGCCCCTGCCCGCGCACCCCGATGCAGACGGCTTCATCACCCTGCGCGCACCGCTGCTGCGCCACTCGGATGCCACCGAAGCGCTGTGCATCCGCTTCAGCGGCGACTTCCGCCCCGACATGTGGGTGGTGGACAGGGTGACGCTGCAACCGTAGAGCGGGGCACCGCCCCGCTGAAGCGTCACCGGCCAAGCCAGCCGGGCGCTGCCCGGCGCTACAGGGGGCGGGGGCGGGGGGGCGGGGGGGGGGGGGGCGGGGGCGGGGGGGGGGG
>NZ_JASCOS010000113.1:0-11365 GCF_029959705.1 Stenotrophomonas sp. PS02297
CCGCGGGGGGGGGCGCCGCGGGGCGGGGGGGGGCCGCGGGGGCGGGCGCCCGACTGTGCGCGGGCAAGCAATGCAGGGCGGGGCCGGCCGGCGCGAGGCGCGCGCCTTCGCGCCGGCCTCGGTGGCGAACGTGGCGGTCGGTTTCGACCTGCTCGGCTATGCCGTGGCCGGCGTCGGCGATACGGTGACCGTGCGGTGCATCGAGGCGCCCGAAGTGCGCATCGCGGCGATCCGCGGTACCGCCGCGGACCTGCCCACGGATGCGGCCGGCAACACCGCCGGCGCGGCGCTGATCGCACTGCGGCAGGCGCTGGCGCTGCCGTTCGGCTTCGAGATCGAGATCGACAAGGGCATACCGCTCAGCTCCGGCATGGGCGGCTCGGCAGCCTCGTGCGTGGCCGCGCTGGTCGCGGCCAACGCCCTGCTGGATGCGCCGTTGAGCAGGGAAGCGCTTTATCTGCATTCGCTGGAAGGCGAGGCGGTGGCCAGCGGCAGCCGCCATGGCGACAACCTCGGGCCGATGTTCCTCGGCGGGCTGGTGCTGTCCACCCTGGAGCGGCTGGTGCCGGTGCCGGTGCCGGCACCGTGGCACAGCCTGCTGGTGCACCCGGATGCGCTGCTGGAAACCCGCCGCGCGCGCGCCGCCCTGCAGGGCGATTACGCGCTGCAGGAGTTCGTCGCCCAGAGCACGAACCTGGCGCTGGTGCTGGCCGGCTGCCATGCAGGCGACGCCGGGCTGGTGCGCGCCGGCCTGCGCGACGTGCTGGTCGAACCGCGCCGCGCGCCGCTGATCGCCGGCTTCGATGCGGCCAAGCAGGCCGCGCTGGATGCCGATGCGATGGGGGCCAGCATTTCCGGCGCCGGTCCCAGCGTGTTCGCGTGGTTCGAGACGCGCGAAGCGGCCGAGGCCGCCGCGCCGAAGGTGCGGGCCGCGTTCGCCGACGCAGGCTTCGACAGCCAGGGCTGGGTGACGCCGCTGGACAGCCCGGGCGCGCGTCTGCTTTGAAACCCCGCCCTCCTGCGCGGGGGCACTTCACGGAATCTTCTCCATGCATTTCATTTCCACCCGCAACGATGCTCCCGCCGCCACGCTCAGCCAGGCCATCGCCGCCGGGCTTGCGCCCGATGGCGGACTGTATGTGCCGCAGCAGATGCCCCCGGCCCGTGCCCTGGAGGCGGGCGACTCGCTGGCCGACACCGCGGCCACGCTGCTGCAGCCGTTCTTCGCCGGCGACGGGCTTGAAGCCGAGCTGCCGCGGATCTGCGCCGAAGCCTTCGACTTCCCGGCGCCGCTGCAGCGCCTGGCCACCCGCAACGACCATGTGCTGGAGCTGTTCCATGGCCCGACGGCCGCGTTCAAGGATTTCGGTGCGCGCTTCCTGGCCGCCAGCCTGTCGCGGCTGCGCGCAGGACAGGAGCGCCCGTTGACGATTGTCGTGGCGACCTCCGGCGATACCGGCGCGGCCGTGGCCGCCGCCTTCCACAATCAACCCAACCTGCAGGTGGTGGTGCTGTATCCGGACGGGCGCGTGTCGCCGCGGCAGGCGCACCAGCTGGGTTGCCTGGGCGGCAACATCCGCGCACTGCGCGTGGCCGGCTCGTTCGACGATTGCCAGGCCATGGTCAAGCAGGCGTTGAACGATGCCGGGCTGCAGGCGCAGGTGCCGCTGAGTTCGGCCAACAGCATCAGCCTCGGCCGCCTGCTGCCGCAGATGAGCTATTACGCGCATGCGGCGCTGACCCATCGCGCCGCGCACGGCTCGCCGCTGAACGTCGTCGTTCCCACCGGCAATCTCGGCAATGCGATGGCGGCGGTCATGGCGCGCGCCCTGGGCGTGCCGCTGGGACGGATCGTGCTGGCCACCAATGCCAACCGCGTGCTGCCGGACTTCTTCGCCGGTGGCGGGTACCAGGCCCGCACCAGCGTGGCCACGCTCGCCAATGCGATGGACGTGGGTGCGCCCAGCAACTTCGAGCGGCTGCGCTGGCTGTACGCCGGCGACGACGCGGTGCTGCGCGCGCAGTTCCTCTCGCGTGCGGTGGACGACGACGCCATCCGCGACACCATCGCCGCGCGCCATCGGCGGCATGGCGAAGTGTTCTGCCCGCACACCGCCACCGCGGTACGGGTGCTGGAGCAGTTGCGCGCCAGCGGCGAGGCCGCGGCGCACGAACACTGGGCGGTGGCGGCGACGGCGCATCCGGCCAAGTTCGAAACGGTGGTCGAGCCGCTGATCGGTCGCCAGGTGCCGGTGCCGCCGGCGCTGGCCGAGCTGCTGCAGCGTCCGGCGCATGCCGAGCCCTGCGCGCCGGGATATGCGGCGCTGCGCGACGTGCTGCTGGCTTGAGAGCCGCCGCCGCGTTGTCCACAGCGGATGTGGAGCGCGGCGAGGAAAGCCTGTGGACAAGTGCCCGCCGGGCCAATGCCGGCGGGCGTTCGCGCCGGTCTGGTCAAAATGACGCCAGACCGGTGGCCTGGCTCAGGCTGCGTGCGGGCGGGGCAGGTTGCCGGAGCGGTTGCGCCTGTTGCCGCGCCCGCTCAGGCCGAGCAGCCAGCTGGCCACCGGCAGGGCGGCCAGCATCAGCAGCCAGCCGGCGACTATGAAGCCGCCGGCGGAGAACAACGGCAGGCCTGCCGCGACGGTGAAGGCAGTGGCGAACGTCAGCGTGGCCAGCGCGCAGTGGAAACGGAGCCGGTCGCGTCCCAGCCGCCGCAGCAGCCAGGCGGCGGGCAGGGCAAGCAGCAGGTTGATCGCGAAGTCCTGCAGGGTCAGCGCGCCGTACCAGGCGGTGCCGGACAGCCCGGCCTGCGCGAGTCGGGCCGGAATCATGTTGTGGGCGGCGATCGGCGGCCAGGCATACAGGACCAGCAGCACGAAACCGATGCCGATGACGATGGAGAGCAGTGTGGCGACAGCACGCGACATGAGACCTCCCGGGCGCCGCCAGCGGTGGCGGCCAGGCCCAGCTTGCAGACCGCGCAGCGCAGCGTCAAATGCCGGGCGGGCGATTCAGCCCAGGTCGTCGTTGGCCAGCTTCTGCAGGCCGGCGAAATCGAGGATCTCGACCACGTTCAGGTGCGGCAGGGCGATCAGCCCCTGCTGGCGCAGCTTGGTGAAGGTGCGGCTGACCGTCTCCATGGTCAGGCCGAGATGGTCGGCGATGTCGCCGCGCCCCATCGGCAACGCCACCCGGTTGCCGACCTGGCCCTGCATGGCCTCGCGCGCGGCCAGGCGCAGCAGGAAATCGGCCAGCCGTTCCGGTGGCTGCAGGCGGGCCAGGGCCAGGGCGTTGTCCTGCGCGGCGTCCAGTTCCTGGCAGGCGCGCTGCAGCAGTTTGCGCTCCAGGTGCGGGAAGCGCTGGCGCAGGTCGCGCATCTGCGAGGTCGGCACCCGGCACACGCGGCTCTCGGCGATGGCCTCGATGTCATAACGGTGATGGTCGCTGCCGCTCAGGCCCACGTAGTCGCCCGGCAGGACGAAGCCGTTCACCTGGCGGCGGCCGTCGGCCAGCGTGCGCACCAGCCGCAACGCGCCCTCGGTCACGGTGAAGACATGCGCGCGCGGTTCGCCGCTGCGGGCCAGCGTGGCGCCCATCGGCACCGGCATGGACAGCGTGATCTGCTCCAGGGCCTGTACTTCGTCGCAGGACAGCGCCGAGCACACCGACAGGTGGCGGACCGAGCAGTGCAGGCACTCGCGCGCGCCGCTGCCTTCGGAGACGGTCTGGAATGCGGCAGGTGGCTCGGAACCGGGGACGGGCCGGGTCATGGCTTCGGGGCGGGGGAAGTGTGCGCATGATACTTCATGCGGTCGGCCCGGGCGGCGTGGCGCTAGAATTGGCGTCCGCTCATCCCCCCGTTTGCAGGAGTTCCACCCGTGATCAAGCCCCGTACGCCGCCCGGCATCATGGAGTTGCTGCCGCGCGAGCAGATTGCGTTCCAGCGCATGCTGGACGTCATCCGCCGCAACTACGAGCGCTTCGGGTTCCTGCCGGTGGAGACGCCGGTGTTCGAGCTGTCCGACGTGCTGTTGACCAAGTCCGGCGGCGAGACCGAGCGCCAGGTGTATTTCGTGCAGTCCACCGGCGCGCTGGCCAATGCCGCCAGCTCGGCCGAGGCGGGCGGCGACAAAAGCCTGCCGGAAATGGCGCTGCGTTTCGACCTGACCGTGCCGCTGGCGCGCTACGTGGCCGAGCACGAGCACGAGCTGACCTTCCCGTTCCGCCGCTACCAGATGCAGCGCGTCTACCGCGGCGAGCGCGCCCAGCGCGGCCGCTTCCGCGAGTTCTACCAGTGCGACGTGGACGTGATCGGCAAGGACGCGCTGAGCATCCGCTACGACGCCGAAGTGCTGGCGGTGATCCACGCGGTGTTCTCCGAACTGCGCATCGGCAGCTTCGCGGTGCAGCTGAACAACCGCAAGCTGATGCGCGGCTTCTTCGAGGCGCAGGGCGTGGCCGATCCGCAGCAGCAGGCGCTGGTGCTGCGCGAGGTCGACAAGCTCGACAAGCGCGGTGCCGACTACGTGCGCGAGACCTTGGCCGGCCCGGACTTCGGCCTGCCGGCCGCGGCGGTGGAGCGCATCCTCGCCTTCGTCGAGGTGCGTTCGCAGTCGCACGCCGACGCGCTGGCGAAGGTCGACGCGGTGCTGGCCGAAGCCGGCGAGGGCGCCAGTGCATCGCTGCGCATCGGCGCCGCCGAACTGCGCGAGGTGCTGGAGCTGGTCAAGGCGCTGGGCGTGCCGGAAAGCGCGTACTGCCTGAATTTCTCCATCGCGCGCGGGCTGGACTACTACACCGGCACCGTCTACGAGACCACGCTGCTGGACCACCCGCAGATCGGCTCGATCTGTTCCGGTGGCCGCTACGAGGATCTGGCCAGCCACTACACCAAGAGCCGGCTGCCGGGCGTGGGCATCTCCATCGGCCTGACCCGCCTGTTCTGGCAGCTGCGCGAGGCCGGCCTGATCGAAGGCATCGCCGAAAGCAGCGTGCAGGCGATGGTGGCGCTGATGGACGAGGCGGCGATGCCGCAGTCGCTGGACATCGCCCGTCGCCTGCGCGCCGGCGGCATCAACACCGAAGTGCAGATGGAGCCGAAGAAGATCGGCAAGCAGTTCCAGTACGCGGCCAAGGCCGGCATCCGCTTCGTGGTGCTTGCCGGCGAGGACGAGCTGGCGCGCGGCGTGGTTGCGGTCAAGGACCTGCTGCGCGAGCAGCAGTTCGAGGTCGCCCGCGACGAGCTGGCGTCCACCCTGCAGGTGGAACTGGAGCAGGCCCGCGCCATGGCGCGCTGAGCGCCCGGGCTCGACCTGAACCAAAGGCCCCGCACTGCGGGGCCTTTTCTTTTGCCAGGACGACGCTGGCCGCCGATGTTTGACCGGGCAATCCCGTTTGGATTAATGTATTAGCACGCTATTACATTGGTACGTATGAAAACGCGCCCAGACCCCGACCGCGAAAAGGCATCCGACGCTTCCCTCAAGGCGCTGGCGCGTGCGTTCGCCGCGCTGGACCGGCCGCAGGACGTGCAGGCCTTCCTGCGCGACCTGTGCACGCCCGCCGAGCTGGAGGCGATGGCCGACCGCTGGCGGGTGGTGCCGCTGCTGCGCAAGGGCGTGCCGTACCGCGAGATCTACGACCTGACCGGGGTGAGCGTGACCACCATCGGCCGGGTCGCGCGCTCGCTCGAACATGGCGCCGGGGGCTATGCCGCCGCCATCGAGCGCCTGTCCGTGCGCAAAGCCGAATCCAACTGAGACAAGACCCATGAGTGCTTCTTCCTCCGCGCCGACCCGCGACCGGCTGCGCATCGCCATCCAGAAAAGCGGGCGCCTGGCCGACCCCGCGCGCAGCCTGCTGGCCGCCTGCGGGCTGAGCTGGCGGCAGAGCCGCGACAAGCTGTTCTGCTTCGGCGAATCGCTGCCGGTGGACCTGCTGCTGGTGCGCGACGACGACATCCCGGGGCTGATCGCCGATGGCGTCTGCGACCTCGGCGTGGTGGGCCTCAACGAACTGGACGAGCAGGCCAAGGCGCGCCGGCAGCTCGGCCTGGCCGATGCCTACCAGCCGCTGCGTGGCCTCGGCTTCGGCCAGTGCCGGCTGATGATCGCCGTGCCTGAGGAATGGGACTGGCAGGGGCCGGCGCAGCTGGCAGGCCGGCGCATCGCCACCAGCTATCCGGCCATCCTCGCCGCATGGCTGAAGGACAAGGGCGTGGACGCGCAGGTGGTGGAGCTGTCCGGCTCGGTGGAGATCGCGCCCAGGCTCGGCACCGCCGACCTGATCTGCGACCTGGTCTCCAGTGGTGCCACGCTCGCGGCCAACCAGCTCAAGCCGGTGGAAACGCTGCTGGACAGTGAGGCGGTGCTGGCGGGCCCGGCGCACGCGCTGGACGACGCCCGCGCCGGACTGATGGCGATGCTGTTGCGTCGCCTGGATGGCCTGAGCAGGGTGCAGGACCGGAAGCTGCTGATGTTCTCCGCCGCGGAGGAACGCGTGGACGAACTGGCGCGGCTGCTGCCCGATGCCGAGCCGCTGCTGCGCCTGCCGGGCAATGGCGGAGCGGTACGCCTGCAGACCATGTGCAATGGCGCACTGAGCTGGCAGCGGCTGGAGGAGCTGGAGCGTGCCGGTGCGCAGGGGCTGATGGTGCTGGCGGTGGAGAAATCGCTGGCATGAACATCCTCGACTGGAATGCACTGGATGCCGACGCGCAGGCGCGTGCGCTGACCCGGCCGGCGCAGGCCGTGGCCGCGCAGACCCGTGCCGCGGTCGCGGCCCTGATCGAACAGGTGCGCGGCATCGGCGACCTCGCACTGCGCGACATCACGGCGCGTTTGGATGGTGTGGCGCTGGAACGCTTCGAGGTGGGCGAGGACGAGTTCGCCGCCGCCGAACTGGCGGTGCCGGCGGACCTGCGCATCGCCATGCAGCAGGCGGCCGGACGCATCGACGCCTATCACCGCGCCGGCATGGCGCAGCCGTATTCGCTGGAGACCGCGCCGGGCGTGGTCTGCGGCAAGGTCATCCGCCCGATCGGGCGCGTCGGCCTGTATGTGCCGGCCGGCAGTGCGCCGTTGCCGTCGACCGCCCTGATGCTGGGCGTGCCGGCGAAACTGGCCGGCTGCCGCGAAGTGGTGCTGTGCACGCCGCCGCGCAAGGACGGCACGGCCGATCCGGCGGTGCTGGTGGCCGCGCGCCTGACCGGCGTGCACAAGGTGTTCAAGATCGGCGGCGCGCAGGCGATCGCGGCGATGGCCTGGGGCACCGCGACCGTCCCGTCCTGCGACAAGCTGTTCGGGCCGGGCAACAGCTACGTCACCGAGGCCAAGCAGCAGGTGGCGCAGGCCGGCGCCGCCGCCATCGACATGCCGGCCGGTCCGTCCGAGGTACTGGTCATCGCCGATGCCGGCGCCAACCCGGCTTTCGTCGCGGCCGACCTGTTGTCGCAGGCCGAGCATGGCCCGGACTCGCAGGTGCTGCTGCTGAGCGACGATGCCGCGTTGATCGCCGCGGTGCAGGCAGAAGTGGAGCGGCAGGTGGCGCGGCTGCCGCGCCAGGGCATCGCCCGGCAGGCGCTGGCTGCCTCGCTGCTCGTAAGGGTGGCGTCGATCGAACAGGCATTTTCCATTTCCAATCGCTACGCGCCGGAGCACCTGATCCTGGCGCTGCGGCAACCGCGCGACTGGCTCGACCACGTCGAGGCCGCCGGTTCGGTGTTCCTCGGCGACCACACCCCCGAAGCGCTGGGCGATTACTGCTCCGGCACCAACCACGTGCTGCCCACGGCCGGCGCCGCGCGCGCCTTCAGCGGCGTCAGCGTGGCCAGTTTCCAGAACCAGATCAGCGTGCAGGCGGCCAGCGCCGAGGGCATCGCCGGCATCGGCCCGTGCGCCTTGATCATGGCCCGCGCCGAAGGGCTGGATGCGCACGCCAACGCGGTCGCGCTGCGCCTGGGAGATGCGCCATGAGCGGCGTGCTCGACCTGGTGCGCGAGGACCTGCGCGGTTTCGGCGGCTATTCCTCCGCGCGCAGCGCCAGGCTCGACGGCGAAATATGGCTCAACGCCAACGAAGCGGCATGGCCCAATCCGGGCGATGCCGCGGCCACCTGCCGGCGCTACCCTGAGCCGCAGCCACAGGCACTGCGCGAACGGCTGGCCGCGCTCTACGGCTGCACGCCCGGACAACTGCTGATCGGGCGCGGCAGCGACGAGGCCATCGACCTGCTGGTGCGTGCATTGTGCGTGCCGGGCCGCGACGGCGTGCTGTACACGCCGCCGGTGTTCGGCATGTACGCGGTCAGCGCGCGGCTGCAGAACGCGCCGGCGCTGGAAGTGCCGCTGCGCGACGACGAGGCCGGCCTGGTGCCGGACATCGACGCCATCATCGCCACCGCGAAGCGGGGCAGGGCGCGGCTGGTGTTCCTGTGCTCGCCCTCCAATCCCGGCGGCCTGAGCATCCCGCTGGCGCAGGTCGAGCAGGTCGCCGTGGCCCTGCGTGGACAAGCCCTGGTGGTAGTGGACGAGGCCTATGCCGAGTTCGCCGACGAACCCTCGGCGGCGACCCTGTTGCCGCGCCACGACAACATCGCCGTGCTGCGGACGCTGTCCAAGGCGCATGCGCTGGCGGCTGCGCGCATCGGCTGCGTGATCGCCGACGCCGACCTGGTCGCGGTGCTGCGCTGCTGCCAGGCGCCATACCCGATCCCGGCACCGTGCTCGGCACTGGCGTTGGATGGACTGGACGACGCGGCGCTGCTGCGTACGCGCGAACGCACCGCGCTGGTGCGCGCCGAACGCGGGCGTCTGCGCGCCGCGCTGGCGGCCTTGCCCGGCGTGCGCCGGGTGTACGCCTCCGACGCCAACTTCCTGCTGGTGCGCTTCGTCGATGCCGAAACCGCGTTCCAGCGGCTGCTGGCCGCCGGCGTGGTGGTGCGCGACCAGCGCGCCGCGCCGCAACTGCACGATGCCCTGCGCATCACCCTGGGCACCCCCGAACAGAACGCGCGCGTGCTGGGCGTGCTTGCCACCCTGGAGCCTGCCGCATGACGCCCATCCTGTTCGTCGACCGCGACGGTACCCTGATCGAGGAGCCGGCCGATTTCCAGATCGACGCCTACGAGAAGGTCCGCTTCGTCAACAACGTCATCCCGGCGATGCTGCGCCTGCGCGATGCCGGCTACCAGTTCGTCATCGTCTCCAACCAGGACGGGCTGGGCAGCGAAAGCTATCCGCAGGCCAGCTTCGACGGCCCCAACGAACTGATGCTGCAGATCTTCGCCAGCCAGGGCATCGCGTTCCGCGACGTGCTCGTGGACCCGAGCTGGCCGGCCGACAACAGCCCCAACCGCAAGCCGGGCATCGGCATGATGCTGCCGTACCTGCAGGATCGGAACATCGACTGGGCGCGCTCGGCGATGGTCGGCGACCGGCCCACCGACATCCAGTTCGCCGACAACATGAAGATCCGCGGCTTCCAGCTGCGCACAGAACAGTTTGGAGGGCAGTGGGACTGGGACGGCATCGCCCACGAACTGGCCGACGCGCCGCGCCGCGCCACCGTGCAGCGTGATACGAAGGAAACGCAGATCCGCGTAGCCGTCGATCTGGACAAGGTGGCCACGGCGAAGATCGACA
This sequence comes from Stenotrophomonas sp. PS02297, assembly GCF_029959705.1. Classification (NCBI taxonomy): domain Bacteria; kingdom Pseudomonadati; phylum Pseudomonadota; class Gammaproteobacteria; order Lysobacterales; family Lysobacteraceae; genus Stenotrophomonas; species Stenotrophomonas sp. PS02297. Next base: position 9,641 of record NZ_JASCOS010000113.1, read on the forward strand.
CCGGCCTGCCGTTCTTCGACCACATGCTCGACCAGATCGGCCGCCACGGCGGCTTCGCGCTGGAAATCCAGGCGCGCGGCGACCTGCACATCGACGAACACCACACCATCGAGGACACCGGGCTCGCCCTGGGCCAGGCATTGCGCGAGGCGCTGGGCGACAAGCGCGGCATCGGCCGTTACGGCTTCACCCTGCCGATGGACGAGACCCTGGCCAGCGCCGCGCTGGACTTCAGCGGCCGCCCGTATTTCGTGTTCGAGGGCAGATTCAAGCGCGAGCGCGTCGGCGACATGCCCACCGAACTGGTGCCGCATTTCTTCCGCTCGCTGTGCGACGCCGCCGGGTTGAATCTCAACCTCAAGGTCGAGGGCGACAACGACCACCACAAGGTCGAGGCCTGCTTCAAGGCGCTGGCGCGCGCATTGCGCCAGGCGATCCGCCGCGAAGGCACCGAGCTGCCTTCGACCAAGGGGGCACTGTGAACGCGGTCGGCCTGGTGGATGCGGGCGGGGCCAACCTCGGCTCGGTGCGTTATGCGCTGGAGCGCCTGGGCGTGGCGGTGCGCATGGTGCGCGAACCGTCCGCGCTTGAAGGTACCTCGCGGGTGATCCTCCCCGGGGTCGGCGCCGCGGCCGAAGGCATGCGCCGCCTGCACGCGCAGGGACTGGTGCAGCCGCTGCGCGACCTGCAGGTGCCGTTGATGGGCATCTGCCTGGGCATGCAACTGCTGTTCGAGCGCTCGGAGGAGGGCGGCGTGGACTGCCTGGGGCTGCTGCCGGGCGTGGTGCGCCGCCTGCATCCTGCGGTAGGGGTGCGCGTGCCGCACATGGGCTGGAACAAACTGCTGGCGCTGCGCGAGTCGCCGCTGCTGGACGGTGTTCCGGCTGGTTCCAGCACCTATTTCGTGCACAGCTACGCCGCGCCGGTCACTTCCGACACGGTGGCGGCCTGCCATCACGGCGGCCTGTTCACCGCGGTAGTGCAGCGCGGCCGCCTATGCGGCGCGCAGTTCCATCCCGAACGTTCGGCCGGGCCCGGCGCGCGCATCCTGCGCAACTTCATCGAGAACGACTTTCCATGAGCTTTGTTGTCTATCCCGCGCTGGACATCCGCGATGGCCAGGTGGTGCGCCTGCTGCAGGGCGATTACGCGCAGCAGACCACCTATGGCGACGATCCGCTGCCGCGCGCGCAGGCCTTCGCCGCCGTCGGCGCGCGGTGGATGCACCTGGTCGATCTGGACGCGGCCAGGGCCGGCGGCTACACGCTGGCGCCGCTGCTGGCGCAGATCGCGGCAAGCACTTCGTTGAAGGTGCAGACCGGCGGCGGCGTGCGTGGCCGCGACGACGTGGCGCGGCTCCTCGACGCCGGCGCCAGCCGGGTGGTGATCGGATCGCTGGCGGTACGCGACCCCGGGAGCGTGCTGGCGTGGCTGCAGGAATTCGGCCCGGACCGGCTGACCATCGCGCTGGACGCGCGGCAGGGCGAGGACGGCGTGTGGCGCCTGCCGGTGCACGGCTGGACCGAGACCGCCGACGCGACCCTGGACGAACTTGCCCTGCGCTACGCGCAGGCCGGCATGGAGCACCTGCTGTGCACCGACATCGCCCGCGACGGCATGCTGTCCGGCCCCAACCTCGACCTGTACGCGCACCTGTCGCGGCGGCTGCCCGGCGTGGCGGTGCAGGCCTCCGGCGGCGTGCGCGACGTGGCCGACGTGGCCGCG
>NZ_JASCOS010000114.1:0-11274 GCF_029959705.1 Stenotrophomonas sp. PS02297
GTGTCGCCGCGCTCCAGCGCGGCGCGAGCCAGGCTCAGTTCGATCTGCAGCGCGTCGCCGGCGGCGATGCGTTCGGAACGGGCCACCAGTACCTGCGGGTCGGCCGGGCGGATCTGTACCAGCGGCGAGAGCATCTGCTGCCACCACGATGGCTGCGCGCCGGCCACCTCTGCGCCCTGTTCCGGCAGGGAGTCCAGTGCTTCGACCCACTGAGTGAGCTGGCCGGCGGTGCGGGCACGGACGCCCGCGCCGAGCGCGTCGACCGCGCTGCGCTCCTGCAGCAGCGCCTGCCGCAGGTTCAGGTAGCCGGGGCTGTCCATGCTCTCCAGCACGCCGGCGGCCAGCGCATACAGATGGCGGGCGCCGTCCAGGTCGCCGGCATACGCCAGGCGCTGTTGCGCCTGGCTGAGCAGCAGCTCGGCCTCTTCGCGGCGCACCGCCTGCGCGCCCTGGCGCGAATGGTCGGCCAGGCGCGCCACGTTCTCCTCCAGCAGCGCGTTGCGCTGGCCCAGCCCGAGTACTTCGTCGCGCAGGATGCGGTTGGTGGCGGCGACGTCCTGCAGGCCACGAGCGTTGGCGCGCTGGTCGCGGCGCAGCGCCTCCACCGTCTGCTGCAGCGCCGCCAGCTGCTGGCCGGCGGTGGCGCGGCTGCGCTCGGCCAGGCGTTGCTCCGCCTGCCAGCTCCGCCAGCCGTACCAGGCGGCCGCGGCCAGCGCGGCGAGCAGCACGATGGCGATGATCCAGCGCGCCATGCGGCGTCGTGGGGAGGGGGAGGAATCGTCATTCATGGGGGTACGGCATCCTTGGCAGGCCGCCCAGCGGGCGGCGGCGGTGCGCTTCAAGCATCGCCGCGACGCCGCACGGCTGCAAGCCGCCCGGGCGCTTCAGGCCGGGCTGGGAAACAGCGCGTCGCGCGCGGCGGCCGCGAGCTGGCCCGGCAGGGGCCCGGCGGCCACGTACGCATGGGCGAAACCGAGCGTGGTGGCCAGTTCCGCGAGCCGTGCGCTGGCGGCGACCACCGGCTGCTCCTGCCAGCGTCGGCGCAGGGCGGGCGGCATCTGCGGCAGCACGCGTTCGAGCGCTTCGCCGCTGCTTACCGCCAGTACGGCGGGGGCATCCAGCGCCTGCAGGCGCGACCACAGCGAGGACGGGACCTGCAGCGGCACGCGTTCGTAGACGTCCACGCGCAGCAGCTGCGCGCCGCGTGCCTGCACCTGGGCTGCGATCATGCCGCGTCCACCGGGCGCGGTGACCAGCGCCACCCGCTTCCCTTCCAGCCCGGCCATGGCCGGCAGCGCCAGCAGGCCTTCGCTGTCCATGCGGGCAGGCGCCTGCACGGCGGCTGCGCCATGCCGCACCAGCGTGCGCGCCGTGCCCTGGCCGACGGCGACAAGGCTGCCGGCCTTCAATTGCCCGAGCGGCATCAGCCGGGCGGCAGCGTTGGCGGCCGCCGGACTGGTGAAGACCAGCCGGTCGCAGGCCTGCGCCTGCAGCAGCTGGTCGCGGGTCGCGGCATCGTCGCGGGCCTGCAGGCGCCACGGCGAAACCGCGACCGTGCGCGCGCCATGGCGCGCGGCGGCGCGGCGCAGGCCGTCGTGCTGGCCGGAAGGACGCAGGGAAATCAGATACCAGGCCGTGTCGGCCGGCACATGGGCACGGCTGTTCATTCCATGCATTATGCGGGCGCTTTCCGTTTCCTGTTCTCCCGTACGGCTCCCCCATGTCCGATACATCCGACCACGACGCCCTGCTGCGAAGGCTGCAGGCCACCCTCGATGCGATGCCGCCGGTTGCGGCGATGGGCATCCGCATCGCCGGCTACGCCGATGGCGCGCTGCGCCTGCAGGCGCCGCTGGCCACCAACGTCAACGACAAGGGCAATGCCTTCGGCGGCAGCCTGGCCTCGGTGATGACCCTGGCCGGCTGGGCGCTGGTGAGCCTGCGCCTGTCGCTGGCCGGGCACGGCGCCGAGGTCTACGTCGCCGACAGCAGCATCCGTTACCGGGCGCCGGTCTATGGCGACCTGGACGCCACCGCGCGCGCGGCCCCCGACGAGGACTGGGGCGCCTTCCTGGCCCTGTTCGACAAGCGCGGCCGTGCGCGCATCGCCGTGCGCGCGCAGATCGAGGGCGGCGCCGCGGAACTGGAAGGGCGCTTCGTGGCCCTGGCCAAGGGGTAGGATGGCGCGGTTCCGGGGAGACACCATGCAACGACGACTCATCCAGTCCGCCATCGCCGTGCTGCTGGGCGTGGCCATGGCCGCCCAGGCCGCCCAGGCCGCCGGCCCCAGCCGCAGCCAGCGCAACAAGCTCACCCAGACCCAGGACGCCTACGTGGCGGCGGTGCGCTGGAGCGACTTCGAGGCCGCCGAGGGATTCATCGACCCGGCGTACTGGCGCGCGCATCCGCTGACCGACCTGCAGCGCGAACGCTATAAACAGGTGCAGGTATCCAATTACCGCGAACGCTCCAGCGGCATGGCGGCGGACGGCGCCGTCGAGCGCCGGGTCGAGATGGGCGTGATCAACCGCAACACCCTGGCCGAACGCACCGTGATGGTGACCGAACGCTGGCGCTGGGACCCCGACGCCAAGCGCTGGTGGCAGGCGCAGGGGCTGCCGGACCTGTGGCAGGGCCAATAGGCGGGGCTGGCCGTCCCGTGGCCGGCTTGTGCGACAATCGCCGCCCGCTTGTCTGACCGTGACCCGAGTGAATTACGAAGAGCTGCTGGCCTTCGCTGGCCGAAACCCGATGCTGTCGCTGGCCTTCGCCGGCCTGACCATCGCCATCATCGTCACCGAGATCGCACGGCTGTTCCGCGGCTACAAATCGATCAAGCCGGCCGAACTGACCCGCCTGATCAATGCCGGCGACGCGGTGGTGATCGACCTGTCGGCGGGCAGCGACTTCGAGAAGGGCCATATCACCGGCAGCCGCAACGTGCAGCCGGCCCAGCTGACCCCGACGCACAAGCTGCTGGCCTCTGCCAGGCAGTCCCCGGTGGTGCTGGTGTGCCGCACCGGCACCGGCACGGCCTCATCCAATGCCGCCAAGGCGCTGAAGAAAGCCGGTTTCGAGCAGGTATCCGTGCTCGATGGCGGCATCGCGGCCTGGCAGGCGGCGGACCTGCCGCTGGTCAAGGGCCGCGGCTGAGCCTTCATTTGACGTTAAGCCCTTGTGCGGGGCCGCTGCCGCCCCCATCGCAGGTCTTGTAACAATCCCATTCAACGAACGAACCGTTCTGGAGTCACAGAGAAATGTCCGAAGAGAACAACAACGCCGTTCCGGCCGAAGCCAACAACGGCCCGGCGTTCACCGTCGAGAAGATCTACGTCAAGGACGTTTCCTTCGAATCCCCGAACTCGCCGACCATTTTCAGCGAGAACGTGCAGCCGGACCTGCAGCTGAACCTGAACCAGAAGGTGCAGCGCCTGTCCGACGAAGCCTTTGAAGTGGTGCTGGGCGTGACCCTGACCTGCAAGGCCGGCGACAAGACCGCCTACGTGGCCGAAGTCGAGCAGGCGGGCGTGTTCGGCCTGATCGGGCTGGAGCCGCAGGCGATCGACGTGCTGCTCGGCACCCATTGCCCGAACATCCTGTTCCCGTACGTGCGTTCGATGGTCAGCGACCTGATCCAGGCCGGCGGCTTCCCGCCGTTCTACCTGCAGCCGATCAACTTCGAAGGCCTGTACGCCGAAACCCTGCGCCAGCGCCAGCAGCAGGCCGATGGCACCTCGCTGGCCGACTCCGAGCCGGCCGGCAACGCCTGACCGGCGTCCATCCCTGCGGATGAGTACCAACGACGCGGAAAAGATCGCCGTCCTCGGCGCGGGCTCCTGGGGCACCGCGCTGGCCAGCCTGCTGGCCCGGCATGGTCACCCGACCGTGCTGTGGGGGCGCGACGCGAATGTGGTCGAGGCGATCGACCGTCGTCACGAGAATCCCCGGTACCTGCCGGGGATTGCGCTGCCCGACTCCCTGCGCGCCAGCACCGATCTGGCCGGTACCGTCGCCGGTGCCCGCTGGATCCTGGTGGTGGTGCCGTCGCACGCCTTCGGCGAGACCGTGCGTGCCCTGGCGCCGCTGCTGCCGGCCGGCGCCGGCGTCGCCTGGGCGACCAAGGGCTTCGAGCCCGGTTCCGGCCGCTTCCTGCATGAGGTCGCGCGCGACGTGCTGGGCCCGGACATGCCGCTGGCGGTGGTCACCGGCCCGTCCTTCGCCAAGGAAGTGACCCTGGGCCTGCCCACGGCGATCACCGTGCACGGCGACGATGCCGCTTTCACCCAGCAGGTCGCCGACGCCATGCACGGCCCGGCATTCCGCGCCTATACCGGCGACGACATGGTCGGCGCCGAGCTGGGCGGGGCGATGAAGAACGTGCTGGCGGTGGCCACCGGCGTGGCCGACGGCATGCAGCTGGGCCTGAACGCCCGTGCCGGCCTGATCACCCGGGGCCTCAACGAGATGCTGCGGCTGGCCGCGGCCATCGGCGGCAGGCCCGAGACCCTGATGGGCCTGGCCGGGCTGGGCGACCTGGTGCTCACCAGCACCGGCGACCTGTCGCGCAACCGGCGGCTGGGCCTGGCGCTGGGGCGCGGGCAGAGCCTGCCGGAAGCGGTGAAGGAGATCGGCCAGGTGGTCGAGTCGGTGCAGACCGCTGACGAGGTCATGCGCCAGGCCGGTCGTCATGGCATCGACCTGCCGATTTCCAAGGCGGTGCAGTCGGTGCTGCACGGCGAACTGAGTCCTTCCGATGGCCTGAAGCAGCTGCTGGCCCGCGAACAGAAGCCGGAATATCCGGAAACGCTGTTCAAGTAGGAATCGGCGAAGAAGAAAGAAAAAGCCCGGCGATGCCGGGCTTTTTTGTTGGCGACTGCGTTGCACGGGCGCCGGTTCCAGTCTCGGTCGCCTTCCGCTCGTCCGGATCCTGCAAAGCGGGGCAGCGCCCCCGCTGGGGCCTTCCCTGCTACAACCCTCTGGACAATGCCAGGCCTGGCAGAACATCCCGCCCCTGCGGAAAACGGCCGCCCTGGGGCTCCACAAAAAAGAGCCCGGTCGGGGAGGACCGGGCTCCGGGGCGCGGGGGAGAGAGAGCACGCGCCTTGAAACGATGTACTGCCGGCTTACCAGGTGAAACGCGGGCCGACGAACCATTCCTTGTCGCCGCCCTTGCCCAGCTTCACTTCGCCGCTCACGCCCCAGTTGGCGTTGAATTTGGCGGCAGCGCCGACGCGGCCATAGAACTCGCCGTCCGGGTTGTGGCCGGCCTTCTTGTTGTAGTCCTCATAGCCGGCCAGCGCGTAGCCTTCGATCATCGGGGTGAAGGCGGTACGCACGCCGACCTCGGCGCTGTAGCCGTTGAGGGTCGGGAGATGCTGCCGGTCGAAGCGCTGGTAGGCCACGCGGGCCAGCAGGTCGGTGTTCGGGGCGACGCCGTAGTTGTAGCCCACGCCCAGGCGCCACTGGTCGACGTCGTTCTTGAAGGTGTCGGTCTCCTGGGTGCTGTAGTCACCGAAGACATGGAAATTCGGGTGCACGGCCACCGAACCCTTCACCTTCCAGCCATCGGCGTCGCCGCCCTTGGCATCGGTGTTCACGTAACCACCTTCCACGTAGTTGTAGGACAGGCCATCGGTCGCCGAAGCAGCGAACGGCAGGGCGGCCAGCAGGCCCAGAGCGATCAGGGAAGTCTTCATTACGGATTACCTTTTTATTTTGGTTTGATCGACTTGGCGGTAATGGCTTGCCGGTCGACAGGTGTGAATTATCCGTTAGCCAACGGAATCGGCCCTGAATATCAAACTGACCAGTACATAAATTAGCCGGTGTCGACGGGAACTTGTGCCGCCGCGATGGAACACGGCCTGGCGCCGATCCAGCCGCCGCTTCCGTCGGGCTGTGCGGTGGATCCGGGCTGCATCGGGAACGCAACGCGCCCGGGCCGCATCAGACAGGACAGGAGCGGAAGAATGGGCGGTTCGAGCTCGCATTCCCCTCCTGGAGGCTGCTTTCCCACGTCACCCACCGGAGCCGTCCAATGCTTGCCTATGCCCTGATCGTCTTCGCGGTCGCCGCCATCGGCGGCCTGGTCCTCGCCGCGCATGTCCTGCGCGGGAAGTTCGCGCCCTGGGCGCTGTCCCTGCTGCATGCGGTGCTGGGCGCCACCGGGCTTGTCCTGCTTGTCGTGCTGATGGTCCAGGGCGCCGCTCCCCGACCGGTCACGACCGGCCTGGCGGTATTGCTGCTCGCCGCGCTTGGCGGGTTCTTCCTCGCTTCGTTCCACCTGCGCCGGAAGCTGCCGCCCAAGGCGGTGGTGGCGATCCACGCCGGCGTCGCCGTCGCCGGCTTCCTGGTGCTGCTCAGCCAGGTGCTCTGACGCCATGCGCCATCCCCTGCATCCGGCGATAGTGCATTTCCCGGTGGCCTGCTGGTTGCTGGCCGTGGCGGCCGATGTCGCCGGCCTGTGGCTCGGGGAAAGCGCGTGGCGATGGTCCAGCGGCCTGCTCGTCGCCGGCTGCGCCATGGCGCTGCCGGCGCTGCTGGCTGGCCTGCTGGAACTGCGGCAGGTGCCCGAAGGCGCGCCCATGCGCGACGCCTACGCGCACATGACCGCCATGTTGATGGCGTTCGTCCTGTTCGCGGCGCGCCTGCTGCTGTGGCAGGAACAGGGTCATCCCCTGCCGCCGGGCCTGCCCGCCGTGCTGCTGGACGTCGCAGGCGCCGCCGCACTGGTGACCGGCGGATGGTTTGGCGGACGATTGGTGTACGGCCACGGCGTCGGTCGCGGACGGCCTTGAGCCGGCGCGACGACAACGCTTCATCCGATCGAGCATGACTCCCTGTCCTGGAGATGCACATCAACACCTTGTCCGCCACGCATGAATCGCTGCAGGCCCCGGGCATGCCGGAACCATCCGAGGCCGAGCTGACAGCACGCGCAATCGCAGGCGACGGCCGTGCCTTTGAAGTCCTGATGCGCCGGCACAACCGGCTGCTGTTCCGAACCGCGCGGAGCATCGTCAACGATGACGCGGAGGCCGAGGATGTCGTCCAGGACGCCTACCTGCACGCCTGGAGGGCGTTGCGCGGCTACCGGACGGAGAGCCGCCTTTCGACCTGGCTGGTGCGCATCGCCATCAACGGGGCGCTGGGCCGCCTGCGCCGTAAAAGCGCGCAGGTCATCCCGCTGGAAACCGCCATGGCCGACCAAGATTCCGACATCCAGTCCCGGCTTGCCGATGCGCCCGAACGCGGCCCGGAGCCGTCGGTGATGCGCGAGCAGATGCGCAGGCTGATGGAGGCGCGGATCGACCGGCTTCCGGAAGCGTTCCGCCTCGTGTTCGTGCTGCGCGCGGTCGAGGAAATGAGCGTGGAGGAAACCGCGCAGGCGCTGCGGATACCGGAGGCGACCGTCAGGACGCGCTTCTTCCGGGCACGCAGCCTGCTGCGCGAGAGCCTGGCCCGCGAAGTGGATACCGCGCTCACCGGCGCTTTCGGCTTCGACGGCGCGCGATGCGACCGCATCGTCGCGCGGGTGCTTGCCAAGGGCCTGGAGGAAGGATGGGCACTCCCGGCGCCATCCTCGATGCCGGACTGAATGGCTGCCCCGCGGTACTTCACGTCGCCGCTGAAATCATGTCTTGACACCTGTGCGGCCCAAACTGAGGCTAGCGGCATGCACATCGACCTTACTGCCCTGAATCTCCGCGAGCTGGACACCCTGATCCGGGCCGCCAAGGACAGGCACAAGACGCTCACCGGGCGCGCGCCGGCCGAAAAGGTCAGGCGCATGCTGGCCACCGAAGCGCGGCGCGCCGGCTATACGATCGAGGAAATCTTCGGGCCGGATGCCGATGCGGCGCGGCCGGAGCCGAAAACCCGAGGCAGGCGCAAGCGCGCCAAGGTCGAGCCGAAGTACCGCGATCCCGACAACCGCCGCAACACGTGGACCGGCCGTGGCCGGATGCCGCGCTGGCTTGCGGCGAAGACGAAACATGGACGGAGCGTGGCCGACTTCCTGATTCCGGGCGTGGCCAGGCTCACGCCGAAAACCCAGGCGGTCACCGGCCAACGCCGGCTGGTCAAACAGGGCTGAGTCGTTCGCCGAAGCGCGTCGGCGTGGTGGCCGCCACGTCGCCGTTGCATCGGGAGGAATAAAAATCCGGCGGCGCGGTGACGATTGCCGCCACGCGGAAGGCCGCATCCACGCGCGGCGGATCGGCCGGTTTCACGCCTGCGTGCACACCGATTCACGACTGCATGACGAAACCGATGGGACCGTTGGGCTCCGCTTCGGGAGTGCTCCGTGTCGCTGCGCATCCATCGTCGCCCGCCATCTGCCCATCCATGCTTGGAGGCCCTGCAGGAACAAGCCGGCAGGGCGGCGCGGTGGCGGGAACGGAGGCGAAATGCCTGAGGGCCCGTCTCTTGTCCTGCTGCGCGAGGCCGCCGAGCGGTTCCGTGGCCACATCGTGCGCGAAGTGAGCGGCAACTCCCGCCAGGATCTGGCCCGCATGCGGGGGCGCGAAGTGCTCGGCGTGCGCACCTGGGGCAAGCATTTCCTGCTGGAGTTCGACGACTTCAGCATGCGCATCCACCTGATGATGTTCGGCAGCTGGCTGATAGACGAACGCAAGCCGGTACCGCCGCGGGTATCGCTGCGCTTCGACAACGGCGAGTTGAACTTCTACGCCTGCTCGGTGAAGTTCGTCGAACAGCCGCTGGACGAGGTCTACGACTGGCGCGCCGACGTGATGAGCGACCAGTGGGATCCGCGCCTGGCGCGGCGCAAGCTCAAGGCCCTGCCCGACATGCTGGCCTGCGATGCCCTGCTGGACCAGCAGATATTCTCGGGTGTGGGCAACATCATCAAGAACGAGGTGCTGTTCCGGATCCGTGTCCACCCCGCGACCCGCATCGGCGACCTGCCGCCGCGCAAGCTGGGCCAGATGATCGCGCAGTCACGCGAATACAGCTTCGATTTCCTCGCCTGGAAACGCATCTACGAACTGCGCAGGCACTGGCTGGTGCATACCCGCGGCACCTGTCCTGTCTGTGGCGGCCCGATCAGGAAGGTCTACATGGGCAGGACCAATCGCCGCACGTTCTTCTGCACGCATTGCCAGAAGAACTACAGCGCCGGGCAGGCACCGGCTCGGTGAATCCGGCCCGGGGCCCGCCGGCGCGATTCCGGAGCATGGGCCGATAGCCTACGCTGCGGCTTCAACCTGGCTTCCTGGGAGTTGTCATGGGAAGGGGATTGCGTGGGGTGTTGTTGCTGCTGACAGGGATGTTCGGTGGCACGGCATGGGTGCCGGCAGCAATGGCCCAGGCAGTGCCGGTGGAAGCCTTCGCCAGGGCCAGCCCGTTCTCGCTGCCGCGCCTGTCGCCGACGGGCGAGTACCTCGCGTTTTCAACCGATTTCGGGGAGGGCAGCCATGCCGTGCAGGTCCTGCGCCTGTCCGACATGACGCGGACGGCCGTGCTGCGCCTCCCGCGCTACGAAAGCCCGTTCCAGATCGCCTGGGTGGGCGACAGGCGCCTGGTCGTCGCCAAGGGGCGCAAATATGGGTCGCTGGAGAGGCCGCTTCCCATGGGCGAGATCATCGCCAGCGATTTCGACGGAAAGAACCAGCGCTACATCTACGGCTACGAGCAACAGAACGCCGCGGCGGGGCTGGATCGTGGCTTCGGCCATATCGAAAGCGTGGCCGAGAGCAATGACGGCCGTTTCTACATGCGCCAGCTCAAGCGCAGCCCTACCTCGTCGATGCTCTACGTGGTCGACACGCAACGGCCGACGTTCAAGCTCATCGCCGACATCAATGTTCCGCAGCTGGAATTCCTGATCGACCGCAACGGCGTGGCGCGCTATGCATGGGGACGGAACGATGCGGACGACTACCTGTTGTACCGGTCGGATGACGGCAGGCGCTGGCAGCCCATGGCGGCGCCGCAGGCCGGCAGCATCTGGACGCCGCTGGCATTCTCGGCGGACAACACCAAGGTGTACGCCCGCTTCAGCCGCGACGAGGGGCCATCGCAGCTGGTAGTGAGCGACCTGGATGGCCGCGACTCCGAGGTGCTCGCCGGCGACAGCTTCGCGAGCATCGGCCTGACGCAGTGGACCGGCCACCCCTCGGTTCCGTTCGCGGCCGCGCCGCAGAGCGGTCGCCCCCGGCTGGATTACTTCGATCCGGGACGCCCCGAGGCCGAACTGCACAAGACCCTGGCGGGCCTGCTGCCGCAGCAGCACGTGACCTTCGTCGATGTGAGCCGCAACGGCCAGGTGGTGCTGCTGCATGTGGCCGGAGACCGCGACCCCGGCAGCTGGTATGTGTTGCGGCGTTCGGCCAACAAGCTGGAGAAGGTGCTGTCGACGCGCGAGGCCATCGATCCGGCCCTGATGGCCGAGCGGCGCGCGGTGCGCTTCAAGGCTGGCGACGGACTCGAACTGGAGGCCGTGCTCACGATCCCGCGCGACAGCGGGGGCCGCCGCCTTCCCACGGTGGTGTTGCCGCATGGTGGGCCGCATGGGGTCAGCGACGACTGGTTCTACGACACCGACGCGCAGTTCCTGGCCAACCGGGGTTACCTGGTGGTGCAGGTCAACTATCGCGGCAGCGGCGGGCGCGGGCGCGCGTTCGAGCGCATGGGCTACCTGCAATGGGGCACCCGCATCCAGCAGGATCTGCTGGACGGGCTGGATCACGCGGTGGCCTCCGGGCTGGCCGATCCTGAGCGGGTCTGTGCGATCGGCGCGAGCTTTGGCGCCTACTCGGCGATGATGCTGGCCGCGCGTGCGCCGGAGCGGATCCGGTGCGCTGTCGGCCTGGCTGGCGTCTACGACCTGAAGATGATGTACAGGAAGGGCGACATCAAGGATGACGCCTATGGGCGCAACTATCTGCAGCGCGTGATCGGCCGCAGCGACGAGGAGCTGCTGGCCAATTCGCCGGTGAGCCTGGCCGCGGACATCCAGGCACCGGTGCTGCTGGTGCATGGCGAGCGTGATGAAAGAGCGCCCATCGCACAGGCGAACGCCATGCGCAGCGCCTTGATCGCGGCAGGGAAGGCGCCGGGCTGGATGGCGGTTCCAGGCGAGGGCCACGGCTTCTACAGCGACGACAACAGCATCGCGTTCTATCGCGCGCTGGAAAAATTCCTGCAGGAGCATATCGGCGGCTGAACCGCGCCCGGAATGTATCCCGAAGCGGCGCCGCAGGGTTGGCTCGGCGGCGCGTGGGCGGGGGCTTGTGTGTTGTCAGGTTATCG
>NZ_JASCOS010000115.1:0-11265 GCF_029959705.1 Stenotrophomonas sp. PS02297
GGGCGGGGGGGCCGGGGTGGGGCGGGCACCACGCGCTGCGGCAGACTTCACGAAAAATTGAATTTCGCACCCGGCCGGGTTCTGCAAGGATCTGTGCATCGCGCCCGATGCGTTCCGCGACGGCAGGAGTCCGCCAATGCCACTGTTCCGTTATACCCGCGCCGGCCAGGAACCACCGGTTCCGCGCAGGCACACGCCGCTGCCATGGATCGCCCTGATCGCGTTGATCCTGGGCGCCGCCGCGCTCGCCTTTGCGTGGCTGGCCGGCTGGATCGGCCGCGACCGGCTGACCGCGCAGCGCTTCACCGACACCATCGAGGCCACTGGCCCGGCCCATCCCGGTTTCCGCCGTGCGCACAGCAAGGGCGTGTGCGTGGGCGGCTGGTTCTCTCCCAGCGCACAGGCGCCGATGCTGTCCAGCGCACGGGTGTTTTCGCAGCAGAAAGTGCCGGTGCTCGGCCGCCTGTCGATCGGCGGCGGCGACCCGCATGGCGCCGACGGCAACGCGCGGGTACGCAGCATCGCCCTGCAGCTGGTCGGCGACGATGGCCAGGAATGGCGGATGGCGATGAACAGCTTCCCGTTCTTCGCGGTGCCGACGCCGGAGGCCTTCTTCGAACAGACCCGTGCGCAGCTTCCCGATCCGGCCACCGGCAAGCCCGACCCGCAGAAAATGGCGGCGCTGCTGGCCCGCTATCCCAGCGCGCGGGCCTTCCAGCAATGGGCAAAGAGCGCGCCGTGGACCGACAGCTGGACCAATACCACGTTCAACAGCGTCAACAGCTTCTGGTTCACCAACGCGCAGGGCAACCAGCGCGCGGTGCGCTGGCGCTGGCAGCCGCAGGCACCGGTGGCTGAACTCGATGCCGACGCGCGCGGGCGCACGGATGCGGACTTCCTCGAACAGGACCTGCGGCGCCGCCTGGACAACGGCCCGGTGCGCTGGAACCTGGTGGTCAGCATCGCCGAACCCGGCGACGCAGTGGACGATCCGTCCACCCCTTGGCCGGCGTCGCGCAGCGAAGTGATGGCCGGCGTACTGAGCCTGGAGCGCATGCAGTCGCAGGAACAGGGCGCCTGCGGCGAACTGAACTTCGATCCGCTGATCCTGCCCGGCGGCATGCGCGGCAGCGATGATCCTGTGCTGGCAGCGCGCTCGGCGATCTATTCGCAATCGTTCAACCGCCGCGAGCGCGAACGCGCTGCCGGCGCTCCGGCGCAAGCCAGGGAGACCGCGCGATGAACACCGGCAACGGCCACTTCAACCTGCCGGCCCGGGTGCTGCACTGGTCCATGGCGGTGATGATCATCGCCATGCTGTTCATCGGCGTGACCATGGTCGCCTCACTGCACCTGCGGCCGCTGCTGATCGACCTGCACCGCCCGCTGGGCGTGGCCATCGGCGTGCTGGCGCTGCTGCGCCTGTACAACCGCCTGCGCCATCGCCCGCCGCCGCTGCCGGCCGAGCTGCCGGCATGGCAGGCGATGGCGGCCAGGCTGTCGCACTGGATGCTGTACGCGCTGATGCTGTTGATGCCGCTGATCGGCTGGGCGATGCTGTCGGCCGGCGGCTACCCGATCGTGTTGTGGAAAGGCCTGCAACTGCCGGCGATCGTGCCGCATACGCCGGCCTTGTACGCGGCGCTCCGCAACGCCCATGGCGTGCTGGCCTACGTACTGTTCGCCATGGTGCTGATGCACGTCGGCGCCGCGCTGTTGCACCTGTGGGTGCGCCGCGATGGCGTGTTCCAGGCGATGGCGCGCGGCAGGGACTGACGCTCCGCCGCCGGACACGCCCGGCCGCACGGTTCCGCGTGCCGGGGAGTCCTGCAGCCACCGCCGCTTCGACGCATGGCCATGCATGACCGGGCGCCGCGATCGCGGCTCAAAGCCAGCCTTTCTGCCGCGCCAGCCGGTGCGCCTCGATGCGATTGGCAACGCCCAGCTTGCCGATGCACTCGGACAGATAATTGCGCACGGTGCCATGCGACAGACCGAGCTGTTCGGCGATCTCGTTGGCCGAGCGGCCTTCGCCCGCGAGCCGCAGCACCTGGCGCTCGCGGTCGTTGAGCGGGTCGGCCTCGGTCCAGGCTTCCACCGCCAGCTGCGGGTCGATGGCGCGGCCGCCGCGATGCACCTGGCGCAAGGCTTCGGCGAGCTTCTCCGCCGGCGCGTCCTTGAGCAGATAGCCCTGCACGCCGGCGTCCAGCGCGCGGCGCAGGAAGCCGGTGCGGGCAAAGGTGGTGACGATCACCACCTTCGCCGCCAGCCCATGGCGCTGCACGCGCTGGGCCAGCTCCAGTCCGGTCAGGCCCGGCATCTCGATGTCGGTGACCAGCACGTCGGGCGCGAGCCGCTGCAGTTCGCGCCATGCCGTCTCGCCATCGGCGGCGGTGCCTGCCACCTCGATGTCGGCTTCCAGGTTGAGCAGCGCCGACAACGCGCCGCGCACCATCGCCTGGTCCTCGGCCAGCAGGATGCGGATCATGCGCGCGCCTCCATGGCCGGCAGCCCGGGACCATCGGGTGCGGCGGCCGCCACGGCCGCGTTCCCGTCGCCCAGCGGCACCGTCACCGTGAGCCGCGTGCCGGCGCCGCGCGGCGAATCGATGCGCAGGGTGCCACCCAGCGCCGCCACCCGCTCGCGCATGCCGGCCAGTCCGTTGCCGTTGGCGGACACGCCGCCGCGGCCGTCGTCGGCGACCTCCAGCACCACGGTATCGGCCTCGACGCGCACCGCGATCATCGCCTCGCTGGCCTGCGCATGGCGGGCGATGTTGGTGACCGCCTCGCGCAGCACCATCGCCAGCCCGCATTCGATCCAGGCCGGCATCGGCGGCGGCGGCGAATGCCGCAGGTGCACGCGCGAGGACTCCAGCAGCAGGTGCGCCGAGGCCAGTTCGGCGGCCATGTCGGCGGCGCGGAACCCAGTGACGGCGCTGCGCACCTGCGCCAGCGCGTCGCGGGCGATCTGCTCGGCCTCGGCCAGCTCGCGCTGCGCACGCGCCGGGTCGCGCTCGAACAGCTTGCGCGACAGTTCCATCTTCAGCGTGATCAGCGACAGCGTATGCCCGAGCAGGTCGTGCAGGTCGCGGCCGATGCGCTCGCGCTCGGCGGTGGCGGCCAGGCGCCGCACTTCCTCATGCGACAGCCGCAGCGCCGCGTCCTTCTCGCTGCTCGCGCGCTCGACATTGACGATCAGGCCGATGACCACGGTCAATGCCGGGATCCAGGCCACGACCTGCCATGGATAGCCGATCCACCAGGCCAGCGAGACGAAACCGGCGTTGAGCAGCGCCAGCTCCAGCAGGTACCGGCGCACGCCGATGCAGCGGTTGGAGCGCAGCATCACGCAGCCGAACACGAAATAGTTCATGCCCGAGGGATAGCTGCGCAGCAGCGCCATCGCCAGCACGACCATCGCCAGGGCGAAGATCGGCGCGCTGCGCCGCGACGCCACCAGGGTCATCACGAACAACAGGATGAACAGCGGATACGACCACAGCGTGATCAGCACCCAGCGCAGGGTGAAGCCGCCGCCGAACATCGGGGTGAGGAACACCCAGACCGTCCACAGCAGGTGCACGGCGTCGATCCACGGCCACTTGCCGAGCTTGAGGTTGTCGGCCACCACCGAATCGGGGGCGGGCTTCAGCCAGGCGGGGAGGTGGCGGTGGTTCACGGGGCGGTTCCTGTCGCGCAGGCGTCGATGATGCCATCAGCCATGCCGGCGCAGGCGGCGCACGGCGATGGCAAGGACGACCACGGTGAATGCGGCCAGCCACAGCAGGTGCGGCCAGGCGCTGCCGGTATCGAAGCCCACCGCCGACTGCGCCAGCGCATTGAGGTGGTAGCTCGGCCACAGCGGCGCCTGCGCGCGCACCAGCGGCGGCAGCATCTGCAGCGGGAACCACAGCCCGGACAGGAAGGCCATCGGCAGGTACAGCAGGTTGACCATGGCCGGCGCGCCCTGGCCCTTCACCAGCGTGCCCAGCAGCAGGCCCAGCGCGCAGAACGGCACCGCGCCGGCGATGCAGACCAGCGCCAGCCGCAGCATCTGCAGCGCCTGCAGCTGCACATGCGCCAGGGTCAGCCCCAGCGTCTGCAGCAAGGTGGTGATCAGCGCGGCCATCAGCATCGCCATCGCCATCTTGCCGGCCAGGTAGGCGGCCGGCGGCATCGGCAGCGCGCGCTTGAGGGTGAGCAGGCCGTTGTCGCGCTCCAGCGCCAGCGACATGCCGAAACCGAACAGGCCCGGCGCCATCACCCCGAAGGTGGAATAGGACGCCAGCAGGAAGCGCGGCGCTTCCGGCGTGCTGCGCCCGGCCAGCACCACGCCGAACATCAGGAAGAACACCGCCGGGAACAGCAGCGTCGGCAGCAGGAACGACGGACTGCGCAGGTAACGCAGGCATTCGGCGCGCGTTTCCTGCAGGTAGGCGGCGAATATCCGGCGGCGCGGCATCGGCGCCTGTACCGGAGAGAAGGCATGCAGGGTGTCCATCAGGCGGCCTCGTGCAGGTCGGGAGAAGCGACGGGCTCGTCGCGGGTCAGGTCGCAGAACGCTTCGTCCAGCCCGGCGGCCAGCACCTCCAGGCCGGACAATGCCGGATCGGTGTCGAGCAGGCGCCGCACCACCGCCTCGGCCTGGTCACTGGCTATGTCCAGCCGCGCGCCATCGCGCTGCACCTGGCGTACGCCCGGCCAGGCGGCCACGGCATCGGCATCCAGCGCGCAGATGCAGCGGATGCGGCGCGTTTCCACCCGCGCGCGCAGCGCATCGACGCTGCCGTCGCTGACGATGCGCCCGCGCAGCAGCACGCAGACGCGGTCGGCCAGGTGCCCGGCCTCTTCCAGATAATGCGTGGTCAGCACCACCGCCGCGCCTTCGCCGGCCAGCATGCGCACGGTGGCCCACAGCCGCTGCCGCGCCGGCAGGTCGAGCCCGACCGTGGGTTCGTCCAGGAACAGCAGGCGCGGGCGTCCGCACAGGGCGATGGCGAACTGCACGCGCCGCTGCTGGCCGCCGGACAGCCTGCCGTAGGGCCGCTCGAGCAGGTCCTCGATGCCGGCCAGCGCCGCGCTTTCGGCCAGCGGGCGCGGCGCCGGGTAGTAACTGGCGGTCAGCCCCAGCAGCTCGCCGACCTTCAGGGTCGGCGGCAGCGCCGCATCCTGCAGCATCACCCCGATGCCGCGCCGCGCCGCCACCTGCTGCGGGTCCTGCCCGAACAGGCGCACCTGGCCGGCATCGGCGCGCAGCAGGCCCAGCAGCAGGCCTATGGTGGTGGTCTTGCCGGCGCCGTTCGGGCCGAGCAGGGCCAGCACCTGCCCGGCATGCAGGTCCAGGTCCACGCCGGCCAGCGCCTGCAGCGCGCCATAGCGCTTGTGCACGCCACGCAGGCTTGCCAGTACCTCGTCGTTCGCGCCCATCTGTTCGCTCCTTCCGGGAATGGCGCCAAGGTATCGATGCGCACCACGGCCCCGTAGTGCGGGCGGTCAGGCCAAGCGGATGACACCCGTCACCTGTTCCGCCGCCGGGTGCCGCCTAGAATCGGTCTCCGTCGCCGGCGAGCCTGCCCCGCCGGTTTGGGTTACCTTCCGTCACTTCTTCCCGCGGACACTGTCCTGTCGCCGATGAACACCTCTGCCGATCTGCTCAAGGAACTGCGCATCGACCGTTCGGCTCCGCCGGCGCCAGGCCCGTCCTCGCCGCGCCGCTGGCTGTGGTGGGTGCTCGGCCTGCTGCTGGCCCTGCTGCTGGCGATCGCCGCCGGCCTCTTCTTCAGCCGCGGCAAGCCGGTGGTGGTGGAGACCGCGCCGGTGGTCGCCATCGGCCAGGACAGCGCCAGCGCGTCGGTGCTCGACGCCAGCGGCTACGTGGTGGCGCGGCGCATGGCCACGGTCTCGGCCAAAATCACCGGCAAGGTGCGCGAGGTGCTGATCGAGGAAGGCATGCGCGTGGAGGAAGGCCAGGTCATGGCCACGCTCGACCCGATCGACGCCAATGCGCAGCGCGCGCTCAACGCCGCCCAGCTCGACGCCGCGCGCAGCCAGGTCGACGGGCTGCAGGCGCAGCTGCGCCAGGCCGAGGCCGACGCCCAGCGCCTGCAGCAGCTGGTGGGCCGGCAGCTCGTATCGCGCGCGCAGTTCGACCAGTCCGTCGCCCAGCGCGACAACCTGCGCGCGCAGCTGGCCTCCGCCCGCCACAACGCCCGGGTCGCGCAGGACGCGCTGGCCATCGCCGACCTGGGCGTGGACAACAACGTGGTGCGCGCGCCGTTCGCCGGCGTGGTCACCGCCAAGGCCGCGCAGCCGGGCGAGATCGTCTCGCCGCTGTCGGCCGGCGGCGGCTTCACCCGCACCGGCATCGGCACCATCGTGGACATGGATTCGCTGGAGATCGAGGTCGAGGTCGGCGAGGCCTATATCGGCCGCGTGCAGCCGAAGATGCCGGTGGAGGCCGTGCTCAACGCCTACCCGGACTGGAAGATCCCGGCCGAGGTGATCGCGATCATTCCCACCGCCGACCGCGGCAAGGCCACGGTGAAGGTGCGCGTGGCGCTGAAGGTGAAGGACCCGCGCATCGTGCCGGAGATGGGCGTGCGGGTGAGCTTCCTGGAAAAGCCGGCCGAGGCCGGGCAGAAGAAGCCCGAAGGCGTGCGCGTGCCGGCCGCGGCGATCGTGCAGCGCGGGCAGGACGCGGTGGCGTTCGTGGTCGGCAGCGACGACACGGTGCAGGCGCAGGCGCTGAAGACCGGTATGGAGATGGGCAAGGACCGGCAGGTGCTGTCGGGCCTGTCGGCGGGACAGACGGTGGTGGTGAATCCGCCGCCGGCGTTGAAGGATGGCGACAAGGTGACGCTGGCCGGCGACGCGGGGCAGTGATCCGCGGTGGTCCGGCCGTGTGACGCGCGGCGTCGCTTGGCGAACCACCCAGCAGGCAGCCACCTCGAATTCTGCTGTTGCTGTTGCTGTTGCTTCTGCTCGTTATTTTGCTTTCGCCCTTCGGCTTTTGATGTTCGCCCCCCTTCCGCAGCGACGGAGCCGGTGGGAAAAACCCGAAGGGCGACGTGCATGGATGCACGTCGTTTTTCGACGAGACAGGGATGTCTCGTCGAAAAATCCCGCCGGCGGAGTGGACCCGACGCGCATAGCGCGTTGGGCGCGGAGGCAGGGCGTGTTTCTCTGGGTTACTTCTCTTTGCACGAGCAAAGAGAAGTAACTCGCTCCTGCGCAGCAGGAGTGAAAGCCTTGCTTTCACGATTCACGCTTTAGCCTCTGCCTTGGAGCCTTGTGCCTTGGCTCTTGTTTCTCATGCCCGTTTCCTGCAGGAGCAAGTTCAAACGCAGGAGCAGGATCAAGAGCTTTCGCTCCCCTTCGGGACGCGAGCTACCTTGACCAGCCATTCGGCTGTTGAAAAAGCTCCTCTTTGCTCGTGCAAAGAAAAGGTAGCCAAAAGAAACACGGGCCGGGACGCGATCCGTCGGGCTTCGCCCGCCGGTTCCCTGCGCTCCTCGCGGGCCAGGGGGACGGCGCACAACTCGCTTCGCTCAGACACGTGCGCCTCTTCGCCCCCTGTCCCGCTGCGGTGCCCGGCTCGCTCTACGGCCGGGGAAGTCAGAAGCAGGAAGCAAAAGCAACAACCGCAACCGCAACCGCAACCGCAACCACCGCAGCATCGCACCCATTCACCCGCTCCCGCCCCAGGCGGGAGGATAAAAGCAGAGCGGCGCGGCAGCGCCCGCCACCCACCGCATCACCCGCAGAGGATCACCCATGACCGCCCTCGTCACCCTCCGCAATATCACCAAGACCTACCAGCGCGGCCCCGAGAAGGTGCAGGTGCTGCACGGCATCGACCTGGACATCGCCCGCGGCGACTTCGTCGCGCTGATGGGCCCGTCTGGTTCCGGCAAGACCACCCTGCTTAACCTGATCGGCGGGCTGGATACGCCCAGCGGCGGCGAGATCGCCATCGAGGGCCAGCGCATCGACCAGCTCGGTGCCGGCCAGCTCTCGACCTGGCGCAGCCACCATGTCGGCTTCGTGTTCCAGTTCTACAACCTGATGCCGATGCTGACCGCGCAGAAGAACGTGGAATTGCCGCTGCTGCTGACCAGCCTGTCGGCCGGGGAGCGCAAGCGCCGCGCACAGATCGCGCTGGCCCTGGTCGGCCTGGCCGACCGTCGCGACCACCGCCCCAACGAACTGTCCGGCGGCCAGCAGCAGCGCGTGGCCATCGCCCGCGCCATCGTCTCCGATCCGACCTTCCTGATCTGCGACGAGCCCACCGGCGACCTGGACCGTCATTCGGCCGAGGAAGTGCTGGGCCTGCTGCAGCTGCTCAACCGCGAGCACGGCAAGACCATCATCATGGTCACCCATGATCCGAAGGCGGCCGAATACGCCACCCATACCGTACATCTGGACAAGGGCGAGCTGGTCGACGCCCCGGTGCACTGAGGAGCGCGGCCATGAAAAGCAAACACGACCGGTGTTTTCCACGGCCAAGCCGCCCGCAGGGTGGCGCACAGGGAGGTGCGCCATGAAATATTTCTCCCTCATCTGGGCGCAGCTGTTCCGCAGCCGCACCCGCACCCTGTTCACCCTGCTGTCGGTGGTCACCGCGTTCCTGCTGTTCGGCATGCTCGATTCGGTGCGCGTGGCCTTCAACAGCGGCGGCAACAGCGTGGCCGGCGCCAACCGGCTGATCGTCACCTCGCGCCTGTCGATCACCCAGTCGTTGCCGATCCGCCTGGACCCGCAGATCCGCCAGGTGCAGGGCGTGCGCGACGTCACCTCCGCCATGTGGTTCGGCGGCATCTACCAGGACCCGAAGAACTTCTTCCCCAACTTCTCGGTGGCGCCGAACTACTTCGACGTGTACCGCGAGTTCGAGGTGCCGAAGGACCAGCTGGAGGCCTTCCACAACACGCGCACCGGCGCCATCGTTGGTGCGACCCTGGCCCAGCAGTTCGGCTGGAAGATCGGCGACACCATCCCGCTGCAGGCCACGATCTTCCCGCGCGGCGGCAGCAACGACTGGCCGTTGCAGCTGGTGGGCATCTTCCATTCGAAGAACACCGCCGCTGCCGCCAACGACGAGCGCCAGCTGATGATGAACTGGAAGTACTTCGACGAATCCAACGATTACATCAAGAACCAGGTGAGCTGGTACACGGTGACGCTGGACAACGCCGACCACGCCTCGCGCGTGGCCCAGGCCATCGATGCGATCTCGGCCAACTCCGACCACGAGACCAAGAGCCAGACCGAGTCGGCGTTCCAGCAGGCCTTCATCAAGCAGTTCGCCGACATCGGCATGATCGTCACCTCGATCATGGGCGCGGTGTTCTTCACCCTGCTGCTGTTGACCGGCAACACCATGGCGCAGGCGGTACGCGAACGCATCCCCGAGCTGGCCACGCTGAAAACGCTGGGCTTCAAGGACGGCACGGTGCTGATGCTGGTGATGGTCGAATCGGTGCTGCTGGTAGGCCTGGGCGGTGCCATCGGCCTGGGCCTGGCGGCGCTGGCGCTGCCCGCGATGGCGCCCAAGACCATGGGCATGCTGCCGCCGCAGGTACCACTGCAGACCTGGCTGATGGGCCTGGGGCTGATCGTGCTGATCGGCCTGATCGTGGGCGTGCTGCCGGCGCTGCGCGCCAAGCGGCTGAAGATCGTCGACGCGCTGGCCGGACGCTGAGGAGAAGACCATGAAGAACAACATGAAGTGGGTCCCTGGCCTGGTTGCGCTGCTCGGTTTCGCGCTGCTGCAGTTCGGCACGCACAAATCGCTGCACCTGCTCGGCATCGCCCTGCTGGTCGCCTCCGCCATCGGCGCGTGGAAGCTGCTGCGCAAACCCAGACCGGGGCAACCACGGCAACGTTCGCGGAGCTGGTTGTGGAATCTGTTGACCATCGTTCTGCTCGCCATCGGCCTGGTCGCATGGATAGCCCTGCCATGGGTCGGCGTGCTGGCCGTGGTCGTCGCCATCGCGCTGTGGCTGCCGCTCACCCGCAGCGGGCGGCTGGCGCTGGCCGCCACCCGCATCGGCATCGCCAGCCTGCCGCAGCGCTGGGGCGCCTCGTCGGTGATCGTGGTCGGCATCGCCGGCGTGGTCGGCGTGCTGGTGGCGATGCTGGCGATGGGCGCGGGCTTCCAGGCCACGCTCAACAGCACGGGCGACGACACCACCGCCATCGTGCTGCGCGGCGGTTCGCAGGCCGAGACCAACTCGGTCATCACCCGCGACCAGGTGCCGCTGCTGGGCACGCTGCCGGGCGTGGCCCGCGATGCGCAGGGCCGCGCGTTGCTGTCGGCCGAGCTGTCGCAGGTGGTCAACCTGGTGTCCAGGGCCGACGGCACCGACGTCAACGCGCAGTTCCGCGGTGTCGGCGACATGGCCTGGGCGGTGCACGACAAGGTGAAGCTCGTGAAAGGGCGGCAGTTCAAGCCGGGCCTGCGCGAGATCGTGGTCGGCGAAGGCGCGCAGGGCCAGTTCCGCGACATGGAGGTGGGCAGGACACTGACCCTCGGCAACCAGGCCTGGACGGTGGTGGGCGTGTTCGCTTCCGGCGATGCGCACGATTCGGAGCTGTGGACCGATGTTCAGACCCTGGCCACCACCTACCAGCGCGGCGCCTACCAGTCGATCAGCGTGCGTACCGAGGGCAAGGACGGCTTCGAGCGGTTCAAGGCGGCCGTCGCGGCCGACCCGCGATTGAAGCTGGATGTGGAGACCACGCGCGCCTATTACAGCAAGCAGGGCGGCGGGCTGAACAAGCTGATCAGCATCCTCGGCACGGTGATCGGCGCGATCATGGCCGTGGGCGCGGTGTTCGGTGCGCTCAACACGATGTACGCGGCGGTGGCCACGCGCGCCCGCGAGATCGCGACCATGCGCGCGATCGGCTTCCGCGGCCTGCCGGTAGTTACCGCGGTGATGCTGGAGACCATGCTGCTGGCGCTGGTCGGCGGCCTGCTCGGCTGTGCGGTGGCCTGGCTGGTGTTCAACGGCTACAGCGTGTCCACCATCGGCAGCAACTTCAGCGCGGTGGTGTTCAAGTTCCACGTCTCGCCCGGACTGCTGTGGAGCGGACTGAAGTGGGCGCTGGGGATCGGCCTGGTCGGCGGCCTGTTCCCGGCGCTGCGCGCGGCGCGGCTGCCGATCACCACCGCCCTGCGCGAGACCTGATGGCGACGGCGGGGGGGCCCCCGGCCCCCCCCCCCCCCCCCCCCCGCGCCACCCCACCCCGCCGGCGG
>NZ_JASCOS010000116.1:0-11259 GCF_029959705.1 Stenotrophomonas sp. PS02297
GGCCAGGCGCACGCTGCGGGCACGATGGCGTTCGCGCGCTGCCCAGGCGCCGCGCAGGCGCTCCTGCGCCTGCGCCAGCAGTTGCGGCAGGCCCGGTTGCCGGGGGTCCAGCGTCGCGTCGCCGGGCTGCGGCACATAGTCCATCAGGCCGGCGTCCAGCGCGGCATCCAGATCGTCGTCCAGTACGTACTGCAGCAACTGGCGGGGAGAAACGCGGGGAGCGGGCATCGCGGCGTCGGTCAGCAGTTGCGGAATTCCGGCTTGCGGCGTTCGAGGAAGGCGCTGGTGCCTTCGCGCATGTCCTGGGTGGAGAACATCAGTCCGAACTGCGCGCTTTCATATTCCAGGCCTTCCTCGATGGCGCATTCGCCGCCGACATTGACCGCGTCGAGGATGCCGCGCAGCGCCAGCGGCGCGGCGCCGGCCAGCTGGGCGGCGATCCTGCCGGTTTCCGCCTCCAGCTCGGCGGCCGCGACCACCCGGTTGACGATGCCCAGCTGCTGGGCGCGTGCGGCGTCGACCGGCGCGCCGAGCAGGCACAGTTCCAGGGTGGCGGCGCGGCCGGCCAGGCGCAGCAGGCGCTGGGTGCCGCCGAAGCCGGGAATCAGGCCGAGGTTGATCTCCGGCTGGCCGATCCTGGCGGTGTCGGCGGCGATGCGCAGGTGGCAGGCCATGGCCAGCTCCAGGCCGCCGCCCAGGGCGAAACCGTTGACCATGGCGATCACCGGCTTGGGCAGGCGCTCGATGCGGCGCATCAGGCGCTGGCCGAGCAGGGAGAAATCGCGTCCCTGCACCGGACTGAGGCCATTCATCTCGGCGATGTCGGCCCCGGCCACGAAGGCCTTTGCGCCAGCGCCGGTAAGGACCACCACCCGCACTTCCTCGGCCTGGGCGGCCGCGGCGAAGGCGGCGTCCAGCGCTTCCAGGGTCTGGCGGTTGAGCGCATTGAGCTTCTCCGGGCGCTGCACGGTGATGGTGCGGACGCCATCGCGGGTGCTGATCGAAACCGGTGCGTCGGACATGCTGACTCCAGGGAAAAGTTAAAGAAAAGTAATCGGGGAACTCCGGCCACGACCGTTGGTCAGAAGCCCCTGTCGTCAGTGGCGGTCCGCCGTTGTGGCGGCTATCCTAACCCGTCGCCTCTAGCGGCATGGTTGCCCTGAGACATCATTTCCTGGAGAACTGTTTGATGAAGTTGCGTTCTATCGCGGTCGCCGTGGCCGCTCTGGCCCTCACCGGCACTGCAATCGCCCAGGACATCTCGTCCGAGAAGGGCAAGCTGAGCTACTACTTCGGATACGACTACGGCAACAACCTGGCGGAACTGACCGCCCGCGGCGAGCAGCTGGACATCGCGTCGGTGGTCAAGGGCCTGCAGGACGCCTATGCGAAGAAGCAGCCCGCGATCACCGGTGAGCAGCTCAAGCCTGCCGTCGAGGCATTCCAGCGCCGCGAGCAGGGTCGTGCGGAAGCCGCCAAGGCCGAGTACGAGAAGGCCGCTGCCGAGAACAAGACCCGCAGCGACCAGTTCATGGCCGCCAACAAGGCCAAGCCCGGTGTGCAGACCCTGCCCAGCGGCGTCCAGTACCGCGTGATCGAGACCGGCAATGGCGCCAAGCCGACCCAGGCCAGCACGGTGCAGCTGCAGGTCGCAGGCCCGTTCGGCTATGGCCAGCGTCCTGAGAATGTGCAGGCGCACGATGTGCCGGCGCTGAAGCTCAGCGACGTGGAGATGCAGGCCATGCGCGAGGTGTTGCTGCAGATGCCGGCCGGCTCCAAGTGGGAAATCACGCTGTCGCCGGACAAGGCCTTTGGTGCGGATCCGCGCACCGGCTTCCCGCCGAACGTGGCGGTGCAGTACGAGGTCAAGCTGGTCAGCGTCAAGTAATCGCTGTCCAGTACGGGAAGGACGAGTGCGCTGGCGACCCGCTCGCCAGCGCGGCTCTCGTAGAGGCTTCCCACAGGTACCGCATTCTTTCCGCGCCTGTGTCGATGCAGGCCGGCATGGCGGCAGCCCGGATGATCCGCGCATGGCATTCTTCGGGCCGCCCTGCCCAAGTTCGCGCTAGGCTTGCCTGATGTCGCAACCGATGGATGCCGTACGTCGTGCCATATCCAGTCCCTGCATCGGAATCTGCTCGCTGGACGGCGGCCGTTGCCGGGGCTGCCTGCGCACGGGCGAGGAGATTGCCGGCTGGGTGCGTATGAGCGAGCCGCAGCGCCAGCACCTGATGCGGGACGTGCTGCCCGCGCGCGCGTTGGAAGCCGGTTCGCTGGCTGCTGCGCTGCCCGGGCATGAGCGCCTGCTGCGAGCGTTGAACCCGCTGGCCTCCGCGCCGACCGACAAGGGCTGGAACTACAGCGAACTGGCCGACCTGCTGCCGTCCGGTCCGCCGGCCGAGGCGGCGGTGCTCGCCGGGCTGGTGCCGCGCCCGCAAGGCGTGCAGGTGTTGTTGACCCGCCGCACCGAGATGCTGCGCAACCATGGCGGCCAGGTCGGCTTTCCCGGCGGGCGCATCGAGCCGGGCGACCGCAACCCGGTGGCCGCGGCCCTGCGCGAGAGCAGCGAGGAGATCGCGCTGCCCCATGAGCGGGTGCAGGCGCTGGGCTATCTGGATCCGTTCGTCACCATTTCCAGTTTCCGGGTCACGCCGGTGGTGGCGGTGATCGACCCGGCATTCGTGCCGGTGCCGCAGCCATCGGAAGTGGCCGAAGTGTTCGAAGTGCCGCTGGATTTCCTGATGGATCCGGACAACCTGCGCCAGATCGAGATCGATCACCGCGGCCGCGTCCGCCACGTACTCGAATACACCTGGCCGGGCCAGCGCATCTGGGGCGCGACCGCGGCCATCCTCTACAACCTGCGTCGCCGCCTGGAGCAGACCCCATGAATGCCATCGACCCGCCGTGGACCACGCTGGTGGACGCGGTCTCGCTTGCCGCCGTGCTTGCTTCCACATCGCCGCGCCTGGTCGATGCGCGCGCCACCGCCAGCACCGCCACGCGGCTGGTGGACGCGCGCTTCTCGCTGGCCGATCCTCAGTCCGGCGCCGCGGGATACGCGGCCGGGCATCTGCCGGATGCGGTATACGCAGACCTCAACCGCGATCTTTCCGACCTGTCGCGACAGGGCCATGGCCGCCATCCGCTGCCGGACAGCGAGGCTTTCGCCGCCACGCTGGGGCGCTGGGGCATCGGCGCGGATACGCAGGTGGTGGTCTATGACGCCGGCGACGGCAGCATGGCGGCGGCGCGGCTGTGGTGGCTGCTGCGGCTGATCGGCCACCGCAGGGTCGCGGTGCTCGATGGCGGGCTGGCGGCATGGCAGGCCGCCGGGCAGCCGGTGGTGGCCGATGAGACGCGGGTGCCGGCGCTGCCGCCGTATCCGGGGCATTTCGACCTGGCCCAGGTTGCCGCTGCCGACGAGATCGCCGCGCGCCTGGCGCAGGAGCCGGGCTGGCTGATCGACGCGCGTGCTGGCGAACGTTACCGCGGCGAGGTCGAGCCGCTGGACCGTGTTGCCGGCCATGTGCCCGGCGCGCTCAACCGCCCGTTCGCGCTGAACCTGCGCGATGGCCGTTTCCGCCCGGCGGCGGAACTGCGCGCCGAACTGGAACCGCTGCTGGGCGCGCATGCGCCGGGCGAGGCGGTGATGATGTGCGGCTCCGGCGTCACCGCCTGCCACCTGCTGCTGGCCTTCGAGATCGCCGGCCTGCCGGGGGCGCGGGTGTTCGCCGATTCGTGGAGCGGCTGGTCGTCCGATCCGGGGCGCCCGGTGGCGCGTTCGTAAACGCAGCTGCGGGAACGGTTGCGGGAGCGATGCAGGCCGCGACCGGATTTTGCCGTTGAATCCCCGTACATCGAGCAGTGGGCTGTCGCGGAGGGAGCCGCACGAAAGCCCGGCCGCGACTGACGTCGCTCCTGCGATTATTCCGAAAGCCGCTGCAGCGGGATTGCCGCCAGCACTTCGTCCCACGGGAACCGCGGGCCCGGGTCGCGCTTGCGCGGCACCTTCAACGCTGGATCGTCGCTGGCCGGCACCTGCTCGGTATCCAGGTCCTCGTGGCCGGCGATCCAGCGCAGTGCCGGCAGCCGTTGCGGCAGCCAGCGCAGCAGCGCGACCAGGGCCTGGATCTGCGCCTGCGCATACGGCTCGTCCATTGCCTGGTGGCGGGAATCCAGCCAGTGCGGATAGCGGCCGGTGTTGATCAGTTCGATGCCGAGCGCGCGCGGGTTGATGCCGCGCACGTGGTGCGCGCTGCGCTCGGGCGCGACGTATTGGTGGATGCTGCCGTCGCGGTCGATGTAGTAATGGCCGCTGTTGCCGGTGCCGCTGTCGTAGAGCACGCGTTCGCCATATTCGCGCGCCATCGCCAGGTCCGGCAGTTCGGTGCAGTGGATCACCACCAGGTCGATCGCTTCTGGTTCGCGCAGTGGCAGCAGCGGCTCGTAGGGCAGCGGTTCGAGATGGACGGCGGGCATGGCGTGCATCGGCGGATGCTAGCATTGCCGCCCCGTTCCGCTTCGTCTTCCGGTGTTCCATGAGCCGCGGCCACTGCATTCTTTCCCACGGTTTCGAGAGCGGTCCCGACGCGACCAAGGTCACCGCGCTGGCCGAAGTGGCGCAGCGCCTGGGCTGGACCCACGAGCGCCCGGACTACACCGACCTGGATGCCCGCCGCGAGGTCAGCGAAGTGGGCGATGTGCCCGAACGCCTGCAGCGCCTGATCCGCCTGGCCGGCGCGGCCGCCGCGCGCGGCCCGGTGGTGCTGGCCGGTTCCAGCCTGGGCGCCTACATCTCGGCCATCGCCTCGCTGCATGTGCCAGTGCGGGGGCTGTTCCTGATGGTGCCGCCGACGAAGATGGGGCCGATGCCGGCGCTGGACGCGGCGCCGGTGCCGACCAGCGTGGTCCATGCCTGGCGCGACGAACTGATTCCGCCGGCCGCGGTCATCGCCTGGGCGCAGGCGCGCGCCGCGCGCCTGCTGCTGGTCGACGACGGCCATCGCCTGGAGAATCACGTCCAGGCCTCTACCCGGGAATTCGAGGCCCTGCTGCAGGCCCTGTAGAGCGGGGCAGCACCCCCGCTGGGGCATTCACGGCCAAGCCCGCCGGGCGTTGCCCGGCGCTACACAACCCACGCCGCCGCGTAGAGCGGGGCAACGCCCCGCTGGAGCCTTCCCGGCCAAACCCGCCGGGCGTTGCCCGGCGCTACGGAACCCACGCCGCCGTGTAGAGCGGGGCACCGCCCCGCTGGGGCATTCACGGCCAAACCCGCCGGACGTTGCCCGGCGCTACGGAACCCACGCCGCCGCGTAGAGCGGGGCAACGCCCCGCTGGAGCCTTCCCGGCCAAACCCCGCCGGGCATTGCACGGTGCTACGGAATCCACGTCGCCCTGTAGAGCGGGGCAGCGCCCCGCTGGAGCCTTCCCGGCCAAACCCCGCTGGAGCTTCACCGGCAAGCCCGCCGGGCACGGCAGGGCCGGCCACGTACAATACGCGGCCCGGCACCGCGCCTGTCTCCTGTGATCGCTACCCCGTGAAATTCTTCGTTTCCTGCGCCAAGGGCCTGGAGTACCTCCTGGCCGACGAACTGCTGGCGCTGGGCCTGCCCAGGGCCACCGCCACCATCGCCGGGGTCAATGCCGAAGGAGAGCTGCGCGACGCGCAGCGCGTGGTGCTGTGGTCGCGCCTGGCCAGCCGGGTGCTGTGGCCGCTGACCGAATTCGACTGCCCCGACGAGACCGCGCTGTACCACGGCGTGCTGGTGATGCCGTGGGAAGACCATCTCGATGCCGAGCTGACGCTGGCGGTCGACGCGCATGTCTCCGGTACCGCCATCACCCACGCGCGCTTCGCCGCGCAGCGGATCAAGGACGCGGTGGTGGACCGCCTGCGCGGGGAGGGGTTGGAGCGGCCGTCGGTGAACGTCGAGTTGCCGGACGTGCGCATCAACCTGTCGCTGCGCAAGGGCAGGGCCACGATCTCCATCGACCTGGGTGGCGGTTCGCTGCACAAGCGCGGCTGGCGGCTGGCGCAGAACGACGCGCCGCTGAAGGAAAATCTCGCCGCCGCGGTGCTGCTGCGCGCCGGCTGGCCGAAGATCCACGCCGAAGGCGGCGGCCTGCTCGACCCGATGTGCGGCGGCGGCACCTTGCTGGTCGAAGGCGCGCTGATGGCGGCCGACGTCGCCCCCGGCCTGCAGCGCCACGGCAGCCTTCCGCCGAGCCGCTGGCGTGGCTTCGACCAGGCGCAGTGGCGCGAACTGACGGCCGAGGCGCGCGAGCGCGAGCGCATTGGCCGCGCCGCGCTGAAGCAGGTCATCCACGGCAGCGACCTCGACCCGCAGGCGATCCGCGCGGCCAAGCAGAATGCCGAGGAAGCCGGTGTCGGCGAGGCGATCTGGTTCGGCGTGCGCGACGTGGCCGACGTGCAGGTGCCGCCGCAGGAAACCGGTTGCGTGGTCTGCAATCCGCCCTACGACGAACGTCTTGCGGCCGACGCGGCGCTGTACCGCCGGCTCGGCGATGCGCTCAAGCAGGCGGTGCCGCAGTGGCGCGCCAGCCTGCTGTGCGGCAATGCCGAACTGGCTTTCGCCACCGGCCTGCGCGCGCGCAGGACCTACCAGCTGTTCAATGGTGCCATCGAGTGCACGCTGATCGTCTGCGACCCCATCGCGGTGGCCGGTCGCGCCGACGATGGCCAGCCGCGCGAGCTCAGCGAAGGCGCGCAGATGGTGGCCAACCGCCTGCGCAAGAACCTGAAGAAGTTCAAGAGCTGGCGCGCGCGGGAGAACGTGAGCTGCTTCCGCGCCTACGACGCCGACCTGCCGGAATACGCGGCGGCCATCGATGTCTACCTGGAAGACGGCGGCAAGCGCCGCACCTTCCTGCACGTGCAGGAATACGCCGCGCCCGCCGCCATTCCCGATGCCGACGTGCGTCGCCGCCGCAACGAACTGCTGGCCGCCGCGCGCGAGGTGTTCCAGGTGCCGGCCGAGCAGGTGGCGCTGAAATCGCGCGAGCGCGGCAAGGGCGGCAGCAAATACGGCCGCTTCGAGCAGCGCGGCGAGTTCGTCCTGGTGCGCGAGAACGAGGCGCTGCTGCGGGTGAACCTGTTCGACTACCTGGACACCGGCCTGTTCCTGGACCACCGCCCGCTGCGCCGGCACATGGCCGAACAGGCGCGCGGCAAGCGTTTCCTCAACCTGTTCTGCTACACCGGCGTGGCCAGCGTGGAAGCGGCGGTGGCCGGCGCGGCGTCGACCACCAGCGTCGATCTGTCCGGCACCTACCTGCAGTGGTGCGCCGACAACCTGGCCCTGAACGGCATGGGCGGCAGCCGCCACCAGCTGGTGCAGGCCGACGCGATCCAATGGCTGGAGGCCGAGCGCGGGCAGTTCGACGTGATCTTCTGCGACCCGCCGACCTTCTCCAATTCCGCGCGCGCGGAGGACTTCGACGTGCAGCGCGAACAACTGCGCCTGCTGCGTGCGGCGGTGGCGCGGCTGGCGCCCGGTGGCGTGCTGTATTTCTCCAACAACTTCCGCCGTTTCAAGCTGGAGGAGAACGCGATCGCCGAGTTCGCGCGCTGCCGCGAGATCAGCGCCAAGACCATCGGCCCGGATTTCGAGCGCAACGCGCGCATCCACCGCGCGTGGGAGCTGCAGCGGCTGCCATAAGCGCTGCCTGCCCCATCCGTAGGTGCGGCTTCAGCCGCGATGGGGCTTTCCCAGCAATCCCTGCCTGTAATTTGGCAAAAAAGGGAAGGCTCCTTTCGCGGCTGAAGCCGCTCCTACGGTGCCGAAGCCGTTGGGCCGGGGATGAGTTGCGCGATCTTGCGTCGCGCGCAGCCTCTGCCGGTAGTGCCGGCCGAGGGCCGCGGGGTGCCTAAGATCTCCAGGATTGCCTGGCCGGCATTACAAGGAGCGTTGGCTGTGGCCGACGTCCCGTCCCTGGCCATGCGCGGAAGCCGGCTCCAGCACGATGCAGTCCACCGGGCAGGGCGGGATGCACAGTTCGCAGCCGGTGCACAGGTCGGCCAGCACGGTGTGCATGTACTTGGCGCCGCCGACGATGGCGTCCACCGGACAGGCCTGGATGCACTTGGTGCAGCCGATGCAGTCGGCCTCGACGATGACCGCCACCTGCGCCGGCTTGTGTTCGCCGCGGCTGCGATCGAAGGGCTGCGCCGGCACGCCGAGGATGCGCGCCAGGGTGCGCGCGCCGGCATCGCCGCCGGGCGGGCAATGGTCGATGCCGGCTTCGCCGCGCGCCATCGCCTCGGCATACGGGCGGCAGCCGTCGTAGCCGCACTGCCCGCACTGGGTCTGCGGCAGCACCCGGTCCAGGCGTTCGATCAGGTTGTCCGGTGTGTCCTGCATGCGTGGCGTGGGCTGCGCGTGGCTCAGGAGACCGGCTTGCCGCGATACCAGCGCTCGTGCGCCAGGGCCAGCATCGGCTTGTCCTCGCTGCTGTCGCCGTAGGCGTGGATGCGCTGGAACCGGTCCAGGTCGAACTGCCTGCGGATGTGCTCGACCTTGCGCGGACCGCAGTCGCCGCCGGCATAGCGGCCGGTGAGGCGGCCGTCCTGTGCCTCCAGCCGGTTGCAGATCAGCTGCAGGCCCAATCCGTCGCACCACGCCTGCAGGTAGAGGTCGATGGAGGCGCTCACCACCACCACCGTATGCCCTTGTTCGCGGTGCCAGTCGATCTGTTCCAGCATTTCAGGACGGATGATCCGGGGCAGGTGTTCAAGGGCGAAGTCGGCGGCCATCTGCGCGATCTCGCCGGCGTGGCGGCCGCTGAACACCTGGGCGGTGACGCGGGCGCGGATGCGCCTGGCGGAAATCAGTTTCAGGCGGTAGGCCAGCAGCCACGGGCCGACGCGCCACCATGCCTGCGCGCGCTGTTCAGGCGTGGCCACGCGCCGCAGGAAGTGCCCATAGGAATCACCACGGGTGATGGTGTGGTCGAAGTCGAACAGGGCCAGCTGCATCGGCGTCATTGGTCATGGGTGATTCGAAAAGAGGTCGGTTCGCTGTGAGCCTGCTGTCGCGAATGCCCCATCACCAATCGCGGTTTCAGCGGACCGGCATGCCCGGCTGCGCGCCGGCGTCGGCGTCGAGCAGTGCCAGCGCGCCGCCATCGAAGCCGGCCGACAGGATCATGCCCTCGCTCAGGCCGAAACGCATCTTGCGCGGGGCCAGGTTGGCGATGAACACCACGTTGCGGCCGACCAGTGCTTCCGGCTCGGCATAGCTGCCGCGGATGCCGGAGAAGATCTGGCGCTGGCCGAGGTCGCCGGCATCGAGCAGGAAGCGCAGCAGCTTGTCCGAACCCTCGACGAAGCCGCACTCGATCACCTTGCCGATGCGCAGGTCGAGCTTGGCGAAATCATCGATGCCGATGTACGCGGACGCTTCACCTTCA
Source organism: Stenotrophomonas sp. PS02297 (assembly GCF_029959705.1). NCBI lineage: Bacteria > Pseudomonadati > Pseudomonadota > Gammaproteobacteria > Lysobacterales > Lysobacteraceae > Stenotrophomonas > Stenotrophomonas sp. PS02297. The sequence goes on from NZ_JASCOS010000116.1 coordinate 9,433, forward strand.
GCCCCGGGCTCGGCCTTCACTTCGACCTTGGCGGGCTTCTCGGCCTTGGCCGGCTTGGCGTCGGCGGGCGGGGCGGCGAGGGTGTCCTTGGAGGCGTCGGTCATTGCGTCGATCATCTTCGGGTCGATACGGGTGAACAGCGCCACGTAGGCGGCGATGGTGTGGGCGGTCAGCGGCTTGGCGATATCGCCCCAGCCATGCATCGGTGCATTGAGGAAGCCCTCGGCCTGCTGCGCGGTGGCCGGCAGCACCGGCTTGAGCGCGGCCACCAGCACGCGGAACAGGTTCAGGCCCTGCGTGCACACCGCCTGCAATTCGGCGTCGGCGCCCTCTTGCTTGGCGATGACCCAGGGCTTGGTGTCGTCGATGTACTTGTTGGCTTCATCGGCCAGCGCCATGGTCAGGCGGATGGCGGCGGCCGGGTCGTTGCGCTCGTAGGCCTCGCGCACCGGTGCCAGTGCGGCGATAAAACGGTCGTACTGGGCCGGGTCGGGCAGGGCATCGGCGAGCTTGCCGTCGAAGCGCTTGGCGATGAAACCGGCGCAGCGACTGGCCAGGTTGACGAACTTGCCGACCAGGTCGGCATTCACGCGGGCGGTGAAGTCGCTCAGGTTCAAATCCAGGTCATCCACGCCACCGGAGGACTTGGCAGCGAAGTAGTAGCGCAGCGCTTCCGGGGCCAGGCCCACGTCCAGGTAGGTGCGGGCCATCACGAAGGTGCCGCGCGACTTGCTCATCTTGGCGCCGTCCACGGTCAGGTAGCCGTTGACGTGCAGCCTGGTCGGGGTGCGCAGGCCGCTGCCCTTCAGCACCGCCGGCCAGAACAGGCCGTGGAAGTTGACGATGTCCTTGCCGATGAAGTGGTGCAGCTCGGTGTCGCTGTCGGCGGCGAGCACGGCATCGAAGTCGTCGCCGGTCCTGGCGCACAGGTTCCTGAAGCTGGACAGGTAGCCGATGGGGGCGTCCAGCCACACGTAGAAGTACTTGCCCGGCGCGCCGGGGATCTCGAAGCCGAAATACGGCGCATCGCGGGAGATGTCCCAGGCGCGCAGGCCGCCTTCGGCGTCCAGCCACTCGGCCAGCTTGGCCTTGACGCCCGGCAGGGCGACGTCACCGGCCAGCCACTGCCGCAGGAAGTCCTGGAAGCGGCCGACCTCGAAGAAGTAGTGCTCGGAGTCGCGGATTTCGGGCGTGGCGCCAGACACCACCGACTTCGGCTCGATCAGATCGGTGGGGCCGTAGGTGGCACCGCAGACCTCGCAGTTGTCGCCGTACTGGTCCGGCGACTTGCACTTCGGGCAGGTGCCCTTGATGTAGCGGTCGGGCAGGAACATGCCCTTGGCCGGGTCATAGAACTGGGCCACCGAGCGGCGGCTGATGTGGCCGGCGGCGTCCAGCCTGTTGTACAGCGCCTCGGTCAGCTCGCGGTTGGCGGCCGAGTTGGTCGAATCGTAATGGTCGAAATCCACGCCGAAGGCAGCGAAATCGCGCTCATGGCTGGCCTGGATGTTGGCGATGAAGGTTTCCGGGCTGACCCCGGCCTTCTCGGCGGCGAGCATGATCGGCGTGCCGTGGGTGTCGTCGGCGCAGACGTACCAGACCTTGCCGCCCATCAACCGGCGCGCGCGTACCCAGATGTCGGCCTGGATGTAGCCCACCAGGTGGCCGAGGTGGAGCGGGCCGTTGGCATAGGGCAGGGCATTGGTGACGAGCGCGGTACGGGTCATGGCCGTTGGAGGGAACGTGGGGACCGCCGATTATGGCATGCCGTCCCGTGGCGGCCGGGAAAGCGGCCGCCGGATGCGCGAAACCCGGCCTTGGCCGGGT
>NZ_JASCOS010000117.1:0-11059 GCF_029959705.1 Stenotrophomonas sp. PS02297
TCGGCCGCGTCATATGTTTATAAGACACACCACCTCAAACCGCGGCCGCGGGGCAGCGCCGGGCGTCTTTTCTTTCCGGTATCGGTTGCGCCCCGCCTTACCCCAGCCGCTGCCGCACCGCCTCGAACAGCGCCACGCCAGTGGCCACCGACACGTTGAGGCTTTCCACGTCGCCCGGCATCGGGATGCGCACCAGCCCATCGCAGGTCTCGCGGGTCAGGCGGCGCAGGCCGTCGGACTCGCCGCCCATCACCAGCGCGACGTTGCCGCGCAGGTCCAGCTGGTGGATGGTCTGCTCCGCCTCGCCGGCCAGCCCGTACAGCCACACGCCCTGCTTCTGCAGGTCTTTCAGGCAACGCGCCAGGTTGGTCACCGCCACCACCGGGATGCGGTCGGCCGCGCCGGCGCTGGTCTTGCGCACGGTAGCGTTGACCGGCGCGCTCTTGTCCTTGGGGATCACCACCGCGGTGACGCCGGCGGCGGCGGCGCTGCGCAGGCAGGCGCCGAGGTTGTGCGGGTCCTGCACCTCGTCCAGCACCAGCAGCAGCGCCTTGCCTCCGGCGGCCTCGACCAGCCCCTCCAGCTCGTTCTCGCCCCACAGCTTCGCGGCGGCATAGCGCGCGACCACGCCCTGGTGGCGCACCTGCCCGGCCACGCCGCCCAGCGCCTGCGCGCCCACGCGGCGCACGTCGATGCCCTTGCGCCGCGCGTTCTCCTCGATCTCGACCAGGCGCGCGTTCTTGCTGCCGGCCTCGATCAGCACCTCGCGGACGTTGTCCGGGTCCTTCTCGATCGATGAAGCCACGGCGTTGACGCCGACGATCCATTGGTTCTGCTTGCTCATTGCGACCGCGCGAGGGGGAGTTGGGCGCGTAATGGTAGTGCATCGGCCCCGCCGGCACCGGTACCGGCTGAACGGACGCACCGTGCCGGCCGCGGATTAACGATCGTTAATCCGCCCCTGCGGCGGGCCTAACAAGACCGCTCCCATCATCGGAACCGCTGGGGCGCCCCTGTCCACGGACACCGCCGCCCGGCTCCCCCGACAGAACAGGAGCACGATCATGACCGGCAACAGGAACTCCACGACAAGGGCCTGGGCCGTACTGCTGCTGGCCGGCACGCTGTCCGCCGCCACGGCCGTCGCCGCCCAGGAACACGAACACGAGCGCGGCGGGCACCCACCGGTGGCCGGGCGCGCGCATGCGCCCGAAGCCTTCCACGGCCCCCGCGCCTACCACCCGATCAGCCCGCCGGCGGGCTGGGACCGCCGTCCGGAACGGATCGACCCGGGCCACTTCAACCACAATTTCCGCGCCCACCGCCGCTATGTCATCGGCCCCTACCTGCCGCCGCGTGGCTGGGTGGAACGCACCTGGTACTTCGGCGACCTGCTGCCGGCGGCGTTCTTCGCGCCGGAGTACCGGCTGGCCGATTACTGGCTGTTCGACCTGGAAACGCCGCCGGTCGGCTACGAATGGGTGCGTTACGGCCACGACGCCCTGCTGGTGAACCTGGCCACCGGGCGCGTGGAGCAGACCGTCTACGGGCTGTTCTTCTGACCGCCCTGCCCGGGCCGGGCCCTAACGGGAACGGCCGGTGCGAGGCACCGGCCGTTCTTCACTTCAGTACTTCTGCTTGGCGCGCTTGGCCGGCTTGCCGCGCGGCGGCAATGGCGGCAGGTCCTCGTCCACCGCGCCGCCTTCGCCGTCGAGCCGCTCGACCAGGCGGAAGTCGATCTTGCGCTCCTCCATGCTGGCCTTGAGCACCAGGATGCGCACCCGGTCGCCGAGCCGGAACTGGTTGCCGCGGCGGTCGCCGGTCAGCGTCTTGCGCATCGGATCGAACTGGTAATAGTCGTGCGGCAGCTGGGTGACGTGCACCAGTCCGTTGACCTTGGACTCGTCCAGCTCGACGAACAGGCCGAAGCTGGTCACGCCGCTGATCACGCCGTCGAACTGGCCGCCGACGTGCTTCTCCATCCACGCCGCGCGGAAACGCTCGTCCACCTCGCGCTCGGCCTCGTCGGCGCGGCGTTCGCGCTCGGAGCACTGCAGCGCCAGCGCCGCCATCTCGCGCGGCGTATAGGTGTACTTCTCGCGCGGGCCGCCGGTCAGCGCGTACTTGATGGCACGATGCACCAGCAGGTCCGGGTACCGGCGGATCGGCGAGGTGAAGTGCGCGTAGGCCTCCAGCGCCAGGCCGAAGTGGCCGTTGTTGTCCGGCGAATACACCGCCAGCGACTGGCTGCGCAGCAGCACCGATTCCAGCAGCGCCGCGTCCGGGCGCTCGCGCACCTTCTTGAGCAGCTTCGTGTAGTCGCCCGGCTGCACCTTGCTCCAGGCCGGCAGGCTCAGCTTGAACTCCTTGAGGAATTCCAGCAGGTCGGCGAACTTGGATTCCGGCGGCCGCTCGTGCACGCGGAACGGCGCCGGGATATGCGTGGCCAGCAGGTAACGCGCCGCCTCCACGTTGGCGGCGATCATGCATTCCTCGATCAGCTTGTGCGCGTCGTTGCGCACCAGCATGCCGGCCTGGGTGACCTCGCCGCGGTTGTCCAGCACGAAGCGCACTTCCGAGGACTCGAACTCGATGGCGCCACGGCGTTCGCGCGCCTTGGCCAGGATGCGGTACAGCTGGTGCAGGCTCTGGATCTGCGGCAGCAGCGGGCCGATGAAGGCCTTGGCGTCGGCATCGTCCTCGCCCACCGCGTTCCATACCTGCGTATAGGTCAGGCGCGCATGCGAACTCATCACCGCCTCGTAGAAGCGCGACTGCGTCACCTCGCCCTTGCGGTCCACCTGCATGTCGCAGACGAAGCACATGCGGTCTTCCTTCGGCCGCAGCGAGCAGATGCCGTTGGACAGCGTCTCCGGCAGCATCGGCACCACATAGCCGGGGAAATACACCGAAGTGGCGCGCTTCTGCGCCTCGTCGTCCAGCGGCGTGCCCGGGCGCACGTAGTGCGAGACGTCGGCGATGGCGACCACCAGCCGGAAGCCGTCGCGGTTGGGCTCGCAGAACACCGCGTCGTCGAAATCCTTGGCGTCCTCGCCGTCGATCGTAACCAGCGGCAATGCGCGCAGGTCCACGCGCGTACCGATCATCGACGGCTCCACCGTCATCGGGATCGCGGTCGCCTCGTCCAGCACTTCCGGCGGGAATTCATGCGGCAGGTCGTGGCCGTGGATGGCGGTTTCCACCACCAGCGACGGGGTCAGGCGGTCGCCGAGCACGGCGATGACCTTGCCGATCGGCGGGCGCCGCGAATCCGGCGCCTGGGTCAGCTGGCACACCACCAGCTGGCCGTCCTTCGCGCCGCCGGTGGCGTCGGCCGGGATCTGGATGCTGCGCTGGATGCGCTTGTCGTCGGGCACGACGTAGTTGATGCCCATCTCGACGCTGAAATGGCCGATCAGGCGGTTGACCCCGCGCTCCAGCACGCGCGCGATGCTGCCCTCGCGGCGGCCGCGGCGGTCGATGCCGGTGACGTTGGCCAGCGCGCGGTCGCCGTGCATGACCTTGCGCATCTCGTACGGCGGCAGGAACAGGTCGTCGCCGCCCTCGTCGGGGCGCAGGAAGCCGAAGCCTTCCGGGTTGGCGATGACCACGCCGGGGATCAGGTTGGTGACCAGCACCGGGGCGAAACCGCCACGGCGGTTCTGCACCAGCTGGCCGTCGCGGACCATCGCGCCCAGGCGCTTGGCCAGCGCGTCGGCGCGCTCGGGTTCGACCAGGCCGAGCCGGGCGCCGATCTCCTCCGCGTTCTGCGGCCCCTCGCAGCGGTCGAGCAGCTGCAGGATCGCCTCGCGGCTGGCGATGGGCTGCGCATAGCGCTCGGCCTCGCGCGCGGCATAGGGATCGTCATAGGCCGCGGCGGGCGCCGGCCGGGAGCGGCCGCGCACGAAACTCTTCGGTGGCGCGCCGTCCTTGTTGGGTTTGCCCCTGCCGCCCTTGGCGGGAGTGGCCAGGCTGTCCGGCATCCAGGGCGGCAGCTTGGCGGGCTTGCGGGGCTTGCCCGGCTTTGCGCCGGGGGCGGACTTGGGAGCCTTGCCGGCTCCGGTGGTCTTTTTGTTTTTCATCGAGCCCCATGGTACCCGCTGCGGCGTGCATGCAGCGCGTACGCCTCCCTGCCACCAGCGCCGGGAAAACCGTTGACAAACGCCGGGGCCGCCACCAGAATTGCCGGCCCGAATCGCCCAGGTGGCGGAATTGGTAGACGCACTAGTTTCAGGTACTAGCGGGTAAAACCGTGGAGGTTCGAGTCCTCTCCTGGGCACCATGATTCGGAACGAAAAAACCCGCGCAAGCGGGTTTTTTGTTGCCTGCCATCCAGCACGCGGTGCTCTCACCCAGATCGCCGGGCAGCGGGATGCGCCGCAGGCGGCAACGCCGGACGCGCAATCCCGAGGCGCCATCACGTCATGAGCGCCACGCATGCATTTTGTTGTTGACGCTCCCGGAAACGCCCTGCATAATTCCGCTCCTGAGTCGCCCAGGTGGCGGAATTGGTAGACGCACTAGTTTCAGGTACTAGCGGGTAAAACCGTGGAGGTTCGAGTCCTCTCCTGGGCACCATGACTCAAGCAGATCAAACCCGCGAAAGCGGGTTTTTTCATGCCCGCATTCCAGGGCCCGGCGGAGTCCCCGCAAGCCATCAACAAGGCGATGCACGGGCGCACCCCCGCCGCATGCGCAGGCGATGCATCGCGGCCCTCCCCTTCAAGGCCATCGATCGCATCATGCGCCTGATCGCCTGCACGAAACGTTGACATGCCGTGTCCATGCCTGCACAATTCCTCTCCTGAGTCGCCCAGGTGGCGGAATTGGTAGACGCACTAGTTTCAGGTACTAGCGGGTAAAACCGTGGAGGTTCGAGTCCTCTCCTGGGCACCACGACTCAAACAGATCAAACCCGCGAAAGCGGGTTTTTTCATGCCCGTCTCCCGGGCCTGGATCGAATCCCCCGCCAGCCATCGGCAAGCGACTCCGGAAGGCACAGCAGCGCCGGCCACGGCTCTCTCCGTGTAAAGGCAAGACGGCCCCAGACGATTCTTCCATTGCCGTCGCCATTGCGCCGGGCATCGTCGCGGGCCGTCCGCAAGAAAGCAGCCGGATCAGGCCGCCCATCCATCCCCATCCGCTCCGCGCATACGAAGATCCCCGCCTTGCGGGCGGGGATCTTGGTGCCTCAGTGGCCGCCTGCGCTGGCCACGCTGCCGGCGCCGGCTCCGAATGGCGGCTTGGCCAGCCACAGGAAGGCGATGATCGCCAGGAAGGTCCAGCCCAGCAGGTAGAAGATGTCGTTGAAACCCATCTGCGAGGCCTGGTGGTCGATCATGTTGTTCAACAACGCCGCCCCGTGCTGCAGGTCGCCGTGCCCCATCGCCATCACCTGTTCCTGCATGCCCGGCGTATAGGCCGAGATGTGTTCGGTCAGCTGCGCGTGGTGCTGCTGGGTGCGGTGCGCCCACAGCCAGGTGGTCAGCGAGGCGGCGAAGCTGCCGCCCAGCGTGCGCAGGAAGGTCGCCAGGCCAGAGCCGGCGGCGATCTCCCGCCCGTCCAGGTCCGACAGCAGGATCTGCAGCACCGGCATGAAGAACAGCGCCACGCCCACGCCCATGATCAGCTGCACGCCGGCCACGTGCTGGAAATCCACCTGCAGGTTGAAACCCGAGCGCAGGAAGCTGGTCAAGGACAGGAACACGAAGGCGATGGAGGCCAGCATGCGCATGTCGTAGCGCGCCGCGTATTTGCCGACGAACGGCGCCAGGATCACCGGCAGCACGCCGATCGGCGCGGTGGCCAGGCCTGCCCAGATCGCGGTGTAGCCCATGTCGCGCTGCAGCCACAGCGGCATCATCAGCGCCACGCTGAAGAAGGCCGCATAGGCCACCACCATCGCCAGCGTTCCGGCGCGGAAGTTGCGGTGGCGGAACAGGCGCAGGTCGACGATGGGATCCTTGTCGGTCAGTTCCCAGATCAGGAACACAGCCAGCGCCACCACCGCCACGCACGACAGCACCACGATCTTCGTCGACGAGAACCAGTCCTCGTCGTTGCCGAGGTCGAGCACCAACTGCAGCGCGCCGACGCCGATCACCAGCGTGATCAGGCCGACGTAATCCATCTTCGGCCTTTCGATCTGCTCGGGCCGGCCCTTGAGCTGGCTGCCGACCACCGATGCGGCGAAGATGCCCAGCGGCACGTTGATCAGGAAGATCCATTCCCAGCTGTAGTTGTCGGTGATCCAGCCGCCGAGGATGGGGCCGCAGATCGGCGCGACCACGGTGATCATGGCCAGCAGCGCCAGCGCCTGCCCGCGTTTCTCGCGCGGGTAGATGGACACCAGCAGCGACTGGGTGATCGGATACATCGGGCCGGCGACGAAGCCCTGCAGCGCGCGCGACAGCACCAGCATGCCCATGCTCTGCGCCAGGCCGCACAGCAGCGAGGTGACGACGAAGGCCAGTGTCGCCCACACGAACAATCTGCGCTCGCCGAAGCGGCGGCTGAGCCAACCGGTCAGCGGCAGCGCGATGGCCGTGCTGACCGCGAACGAGGTGATCACCCAGGTCGCCTGCTGCGAACTGGCGCCAAGGTTGCCGGCGATGGTCGGCAACGAGACGTTGGCGATGGTGGTGTCGAGCACCTGCATGAACGAGGCCATCGCCAGGCCGACGGTGCACAGCGCCACGCTGGGGGGCGCGAAACCGGCGGCCGGCTGCGGCGTGGCCGGAGCTTGAGCGGACATGCGGGGCTACCTCAGCCGGCCTTGGCCGGGCGCGGCAGGTTGTCGTGGATGATCCGCGCGATCGCCTCGTCGGCGTCATGCAGCTGCGCGGCGTAGACATCGGTGTCGAACACGGTGCCCTCGGCCGCCTTGGCCGGCAGCACTTCGCCCTTCTGGTCGCGCAGGCTCACCTCGGCCTTCATCGACAGGCCGATGCGCAGCGGGTGTTCGGCCAGCTGCTTGGCGTCGATCGCGATGCGCACCGGCACGCGCTGCACGATCTTGATCCAGTTGCCGCTGGCGTTCTGCGCCGGCAGCAGCGAGAACGCCGAACCGGTGCCAAGGCCCAGGCTGGCGATGCGGCCCTTGTACTTCACCTCGCCGCCGTACAGGTCCGAGCGCAGCTCCACTTCCTGGCCCAGGCGCATGTGGCGCAGCTGGGTTTCCTTGAAGTTGGCTTCCACCCACATCTGCTCGGCGGGCACCACGGCCATCAGGGCATTGCCCGGCTGCACGCGCTGGCCGACCTGCACCGAGCGGCGCGCGACGAAACCTGCGACCGGCGCGACGATGCCGGCGCGGGCATTGTTGAGCCACGCCTGGCGCAGCTGCGCGGCGGCGGCCTTCACGTCGGGCTGGGTGGCGACCACGGTGTCGTCCACCAGCGCGCGGCTGCGCTCCACCGTCTCGCGCGAACCGGCCACCGCCGCTTCGGCCGCGGCCAGTTCGTCGCGGGCATGGGCCAGTTCCTCGTTGGAGATCGCGCCGGTGGCGGCCAGGTCCTTGCGGCGTGCGAAGTCCTCGCGCACGCGCTTGAGGGTGACCTGGCGCGCGTTCAGGTCGGCCTGCGCGCCTTCCACGCTGCGGTACAGGCCGCGGACCTGGCGCACAGTGCGGGCCAGATTGGCCTCGGCCTGCTGCAGTGCCACTTCGGTGTCGGCCGGGTCCAGCCGCACCAGCAGTTGGCCGCGCTCCACGCGCATGCCGTCGTCGGCGGCGATGGCGACCACGGTGCCGGCCACCTGCGGTGTGATCTGCACCTGGTTGCCCTGCACATAGGCGTCGTCGGTTTCCTCGAACCAGCGGCCGAAGGCGAAGTACCACAGCGCGAATGCCGCCAGCAGCAGCACGACGATGGCAAGCAGCCCGCGCAGCAGCCGGCCACGGCGGCTGCGCGCGACGGGGGCTTCAGGAGTATTGGTCTGGCTCATGGGGGTGTTTCTCAGGAATGCGTGGACACGGAGGAAGAGGAAGCAGCGGGGGCGGCGGCGCCATCGGCGGGCGGCTCGAAGCCACCGCCCAGGGCCCGGGTCAGCCGCGTCGCGGCCAGCAGCTGCTGCGAGTGCAGCGCGGTCAGCGCCTGCTGCGCGCCGAGCAGTTGCGACTGCGCGGACAGCACGTCCAGGTAGTTGCCGATGCCGGCGCGGTAGCGCTGGCCGGCAAGGTCGAAGGCCGCGTTCGCGGTGGCGACCGCCTGCTGCTGCGACTGCGCCTGCTGTTCGAGCGAACGCACCGCGTTGACCTGGTCGGCCACCTCGCGCAGCGCATCGACCACCGCCTGGTTGTAGCCGGCCACAGCCAGGTCGTACTGGGCGTCGGCGCCGGCCAGGTTGGCGCGCAGGCGCCCGCCCTCGAAGATCGGCAGGCTCAGCGCCGGGCCGAGATAGGCGAAGGTCGAGCTGCTCCTGAGCAGGTCGCCGACGTTCGGCGCGACCACACCGGCCAGCGCGGTCAGGTTGAAGCTCGGATAGAACTTGGTCCTGGCGACCTTGATCTGCTTGCCGGCCGCCTCCACCCGCCAGCGCGCGGCGACGATGTCCGGGCGCCGGCCCAGCAGTTCGCTGGGCAGCACGCCCGGCAGCTGCAGCGCGGCGGCGTTGAGCGCCTGCGGGCGCTCGATGCCCAGGCCGCGGTCCGGCCCCTGCCCGACCAGCGCCGCCAGTGCGGTGCGCGCGGCGTCGATCTGCTGCTGCGCGGCCTGCAGCTGCTGCTGCGCCGCGGGGATGCGGGCTTCGGCCTGGCGGACCTGCAGCTCGCTGTCGATGCCGGCGGCGCGGCGCTGGCGCACCAGCTGCAGCGTCTTGCGCGCGCGTTCCAGTTCCTGCTCGGCGACATCGTTGGAGCGCCAGGCGCGGTCCAGCTCGACATAGGCCTGGACGATCCCGGAAGACAGCGCCAGGCGCGCGGCCTGGGCATCGACGGCCGCGGCGTGGACCGCGTCCACCGCCGCTTCCCAGCTGGCGCGCTTGCCGCCCCACAGGTCGATGCCGTAACTGAAATCGAAGGCGACCTGGCCGCTGCCCATGTAGCGGCCGCCCATCTCCTCGCCCACCATCGATTCGGGCAGGCGCACGCCGGTGTAGCCGCCGGAGACGGACAGGCTGGGCAGGCGGTCGGCATGGGCGATGCCGGCCTGGGCCTGGGCCTGGCGCAGGCGCGCATCGGCCGCGTCCAGGCTCGGATGGCCGGCCAGCCCTTCGGCGACCAGCGCGTCGAGCTGCGGATCGCCGAAGGCGCGCCACCAGTCGCTGGCCGGGAAACCGGCCACGGACAGGTCGCTGGTGGCCAGGGTGCGTTCGCTGTGCAGGCTGTCGGCGTCGAGCAGCCGGCCCTGCGGCTGCAGGCCGCCGCTGCTGGCGCAGGCGGCGAGCGCCAGCACCAGCGTGGCCGGCAGCAACGGCCGGGCGCGGCGCCGCAGGGAATGGGATACGGAGGAGGAGATCATGGGAGCGTCAGGGAATCGCGGATGCGGGTAAGGAGGGACAGCAGCTGCGCGCGTTCGTCGGGGCTCAGGTCGCGCATGGCGTAATCCATGACCGCGTCGCCGCGCTTCTTCAGCCGCGCGCACAGCTCGCGGCCATGTTCGGTCAGCACGATCTGCAGCGCCCGCCGGTCCTGCGCATGCGGCTCGCGGCGCACACAGCCCAGCGCCTCGAGCTTGTCCAGCAGCCGGGTCACCGCGCTGGGCACCTGGTCCAGCGCCTGCGCCAGCTCGTTCGCCGTGCAGGGCGCCATGTTGGCCAGCACTTTCAGGCCGACGAAGTGGGTGAAGCCGATGCCCAGGTTCTCTTCGGCCATCGACGCATCCAGCTGGCGTGCCAGGCCGTCGCGCGTCTGCCGCAGCAGCAGGCCGAAACTGGGGGGGGAGGTGTTCGCACAGATCATGGGCGGGCATTTTTCTTCCAGATCGAATATTTCTCAATGAAAATATTCAATCTGGCAGCAGATGCTGTGTTGCAGCAATGCATTCATTGGCGGGAAGCGCACTGTAGGCTCCAGCGTACTTGGCCCGGTAATACAATCCAGCCAATGAATGACAGATATGGGCCATCCCCGGGCCCGGTGCTCCCCCCGCCGGGCATCCCGGCCCCGCCCAGCCACACCACTCCGGAAGGCTTCGAGCTGAGGCTGCCGCAGCTGCGGCGCGAGGAAGCTCTGGACTGGTTCGAGCGCGAGGACGGCCTGGCCGTGCTTGGCTTCCGCTTCGACAGCCCGCAGGGGCTGGCACGCGAAGTGGATTGGCACCAGCATGCCCGCGCCCAGCTGATCTGCGTGGAACATGGCGTGCTCACCACCCGCACCCGCCACGGCACCTGGTCGCTGCCGGCCGGCTCCGGCGGCTGGATGCCGCCGGCCGAGCTGCATACCGTCCAGGTGGATGGTCCGATGCGCGGCTGGTGCATGGCCCTGGCACCGGGCATCTGCGGCGAACTGCCGGCCGATCCCTGCGTGATCGGCATTTCCGACCTGCTGCACGCCCTGGCCCGGCGCATCGGCGGCTGGCACCCTTCGCCGCAGGCCAGCGGTAGCCAGCAGCGCCTGATCGGCGTGCTGCTCGACGAGATCCGCGACGCGCCGCGCCAGCGCATGCACCTGCCGATGCCGCAGGACCGGCGCCTGCTGCGGGTGACCTCGCAGTTGCTGGCCGAGCCGGCCGACGGCCGCAGCCTGGCGCAATGGGCGCAGTGGGCCGGGTTGTCGCCGCGCAGCCTGACCCGCCGCTTCCGCGAGGAAACCACGCTCAGCTTCGCCCAGTGGCGGCAACAGGCGCGGCTGGCCGAGGCACTGCGCCAGCTCGGCGATGGCCGCAGCGTGGCCGACATCGCCCATGCGCTGGGCTTCAGCAGTTCCAGCGCCTTCGTCACCGTGTTCCGCAACCACTTCGGCCTGCCGCCGGGCCGCTACCTGGCCCGCGCCGGAACCGCCCGTCCTTCCGCGCGCGGCTTGGCATCCCCCACCGCATCCGGATAATCACCCGCTCGCGGGGGCGACGGCCGTCGCCGCCCCCCAGCCACAGGTAACAGCCCCGCATGACCGAACTTGTAC
>NZ_JASCOS010000118.1:0-10948 GCF_029959705.1 Stenotrophomonas sp. PS02297
CGCACCCCCGCCATCAAACCCCCCCAACCCCCCGAGGCCGCCCGCGCCCCCGGCGCGGCCGCGCAGGAGCGCGGCGCACGCACCGGACGCACGCTCGCCGGATCGGCGCAGCAGGTCTGGCTGGCCGGGCTCGGTGCGCTGTCGCGGGCCCAGGCCGAGGGCAGCCGGCTGTTCGAATCGCTGGTCAAGGAAGGCGAATCGATGGAGGCGCGCAGCCGGCAGGATTCGACACGCGGCGAGACCCTGCGCGATTCGGTGGAAAGCACGCTGGAGCAGGCCCGCGAGCGCGCGGCCGGCACCTGGGACCGTGTCGAGAAATCCTTCGAGGACCGGGTGCAGCGGGTCCTGCGGCGCATGGACATTCCCAGCCGTTCCGACATCGAAGCGCTCAACGCGCGGCTGGACGCGCTCAACCATCGCCTGAACCGCGCCGAAGCCAACGCAACGCCCAGGCAGGCACCTGAAGAACACTGATGTTGCAAAGCAGCATCAACTGAGCAAGAATCGACCCGACCCGCCAGCAGTACCGCGCCGTTTGTCTCCCTCCCCTCACGGCTCCGGATGGCGGGTTTTTTATTGCCGCGATCCCGTGCGGCAACCGCTCCGGGCCATCGCCAGGCGATGTCATGAGCCGCTCCAGGCGGTTTTTTGCGCCCGCTCTCCGGGCGATCCCCCGCATGCCGCCATCCGTGCGCGATGAGCGCGGTTGCAGGAGCGCACTTCCCTACGCGGCGGAACGCGCCTGCCAATACCTCATCGCGCACTGCAGCGCGCTTCCGCATGGCAGCGCTGCCGCCCTTCACTGGCGACTGCCCTCCGTCGCCGTTGGCGCAGCGCTGCAGCTGCCCGGGCTGACCCTGCCCTGGCGTTGAAGCCTTGGGCGGGGCGAGTCCTGCATCTGCGAGCCGGGGATGTCAGCGCACGATCAGGTCGATCAGCCACTGCGCCTGCCGGTACGGCGGTTTCAGCAGGTCGCCACCGGTACGACGGGCCTGCCACAGGATCGGCAGCTGCTTGCTCATCGCGTCGAAGCCGACGCGGCCGTGGTAGGCGCCCATGCCACTGGGGCCGATGCCGCCGAACGGCAGGTTGCTGATGGCGAAATGGAACAGCGTGTCATTGACCGAGATGCCGCCGGCCAGGGTGCTGCGCAGGATCCGCTCCACGCTGGCGCGGTCATGGCTGAACGGGTACAGCGCCAGCGGGCGGTCGTGGGCGTTGACGTAGCCGATGGCCTCGTCCAGCGAACGCACGCTGCGGATCGGGAACACCGGACCGAAGACTTCCTCCTGCATCACCGTCGCATCGTCGCCAGGTTCCAGCACCAGGGTTGGCGGGAACAGGCGCTGCGCCGGATCGGCTTCGCCCAGCACGATCACCTCCAGTCCGCGCGCACGGGCGTCGTCCACGTAACCCTGCAGGCGCGCGTACTGGCCCGCGTTGATGATGCGGCTGTAATCACCATTGCCGGCCAGGCCCTCGCCATAGCGCGCGCGCACCTGCGCGCGCAGCGCCTGCACCAGCGCATCGCGGCGCGACGCGCCTACCAGCACGTAGTCCGGGGCGATGCAGGTCTGCCCGCAGTTGAACCACTTGCCGGTCGCCAGCCGTGCCGCGGCCTGTTCCAGCGGATAGTCGTCGCAGACGATGGCCGGCGACTTGCCGCCCAGTTCCAGCGTCAGCGGGGTCAGGTTCGGTGCGGCGGCGGCCATCACCTTGCGCCCGACCGCGGTGGATCCGGTGAACACCAGGTGGTCGAACGGCAGCGCGGCGAACGCGCCGGCCACGTCGGCGCCGCCCTCGGCGACGGCGACACGATCGGTGGGAAACACTTCGGCCAGCAATTCGCGCAGGAAAGCCGCCGTGCGCGGCGTGTGCTCGGAAGGCTTCAGGTAGACATGGTTGCCGGCGGCGATGGCGGTGGCCAGCGGGATCAGCGCCAGGTTGACCGGATAATTCCATGGCGAGATGACGCCGACCACGCCTACCGGCTCGGGGCGGATCTCCGCGCGCGCCGGCAGGAAGCGCCAGCCCACGCCGACGCGTCGCGGCTTCATCCAGCGGCGCAGGTGCCGGCGCAGGTGGTCGATCTCGTTGAGCACGGTCATGCCGTCGGCGATGCGCGATTCGTGCAGCGAACGGTGGCCGAAATCGGCGGCGATGGTCTGCGCCATCTCGTCGAGCCGCCGCTTCAGGGCCTCGCGCAGGCGCAGCAGGTCGGCGCTGCGCTGCGCGCGGTCCGGCTTGTGCACCTGCCAGGCGGCGCGCAGGCGGTCCAGGGTCGGGCGCAGTTCGGAAACGGGCGTGGTGGCGAGGGTGTCCATGCGATGAAGTCTGTGGAGGCCGGCGGTCCGGCATTGCATCGGGAGGATGGGCCGGCGCATGCCGCCGCGTCCAGCATGGATGCGGCGGCACGCGCCTCGTGGAGCGGGGCTGCGCCCCGCCGGGGATCCATCGGCCAGGCCCCTGCCCGGCAGGCGCGGGTCAGAACCGGTAAGCCAGCTCCATGCCATAGAAGCGCGGCTCGCTGACGCCGGCGGCGGTGGTGCCGACCACCGTGGTGCCATAGGTATACAAGCCGTTGACGTAGCGGTTGTCGAACGCATTGTTGACGTAGGCGGCCACGCTCCACTGCGTGGACGGCGAACGCCAGCGCAGGTACAGGTCGGTGCGGTTGCGTTCCTCGCCGATGGTGAAGGTGGCATAGCGCCCGCAGTTGCCCTGGCTGGAAGAGCCCGAATTGCAGCGCCCGCGCCCGCCATAGGAATGGCGCGCCGAGAACGTCAGGTCGCCGTGCCCGCCCAGCGGCAGGGTGTAGGCCGCGCCGGCGGCGAAGGACAGGTTCGCCTCCCCGGTCGGTTGCCCGCTGAGATCAACGCCATCCGGGGTGATGAAGTCCTTGTAGGTCGAGTCGATCCACTCGGCGGCGAAGTCCACGCTCAGGTGCTCGCTGGCCTGCCAGCGCGCGCTGAAATCCACGCCGCGCGCGGTCAGGTCGCTGGTGCTGACCACGTAGCGCGGGATGTCGGCCGAGGTGTCCAGGCGGATCGCCTGGCGGTTGTCGTACACGTAGTAGAACGCCGAGGCCTCGTACTGGATGCGCAGGTCGCGCAGGTCGCGCTTGATGCCGGTCTCGAAGTTCCACACGCTTTCATTGTCGAAGGCCGCGCCCGGCGAGAACACGTTGTAGCCGCCGGCCTTGTAGCCCTTGGCTACCGAGGCGAACAGCATGGTGTCCCCGGACGGGTGATAGTCGACGACCAGGCGCGGGCTCCAGTCGCTCCACGCATGCCTGGCGCGGTTGGTCACGCCCTTGTTGGCCATCGAGATCGGGTCGCTGAAGGCCAGGTCGAAGCCGGCCAGGAACGCCGCATCGAGCGGGATCAGGCCGTCGCCATCCTCGTCCATGGCGCACAGGCCCAGTGCCTCGCACGGCACCGGCTGCGGCAGCACGCCGTACTGCTGCAGCGTCTGCAACGCCTGGTTCAGCGCGTCGGCGCGATGGTAGTCATTGAACCAAGTGAATTTCTTCTCATCGCGCGTATAGCGCAGGCCGAAGGTCAGGTTGAGCTTGTCGGTGGCGTGCCAGATCACGTCGCCGAACGCCGCGTAGGCGGTGGAGTCGACCGTGTTGTCGTAGGCCTCGCGCCACGGATGGCCGAACAGCTGCACCGGGATGCCGTAATAATCCGCCGCGTCCTGCAGCATGCCGAACAGCGGCATGCCGTACAGGCCCGCGGCGGCGGTGTTGATGCTGTCGCTGGTCAGATCGACCACGCTGGATTGGCTGGCCTTCTCCTGGAACCAGCTCGCACCGGCCACCCAGTCCAGCCGCTCGGTATTGCCGCTGAACTTGAACTCCTGGTACCAGGTGGTGTTGTCCTCGATGTTGATGGTGTCCAGGTACAGCTCGCGGCGGTTGGTGCCGTCTTCCTCGGCGCGGTTGTAGGTATCGAAGCTGCGCCAGGAGGTCATCGAGCTCAGGTGGCCCCATTCGAACGCGTGGTCGAGGATCAGGGTCGCGCCATCGAACTTGCGGGTCTCGTCGTTGTCCGGCACATCGGTGTAGGCCGCGTGGCCGATCGGGTTCTGGTAGCGCGCCGGATCGGCGGGCACCGGCGGCACGCCCGGCGCCGGCGGCAACGCGGCGATGCCGATGGCCGGGCGCGAGCGCTGGTCCATGTCCTCGTGGTCCCAGCTCAGCAGCATCTGCGTGTTGTCGCCGATGTCCCAGCGGAAGGCCGCGCGCGTAGCCCAGTTGCGGCCGTCGTCCAGCGGCTTGCCGGTGGCCGCATCCTTGACCCAGCCGTCGGTCTGGCTGCTCATGGCATTGAGGCGGAAGGCCGTGGTTTCGCCGGCCGGCAGGTTGAGCATGCCGTCGAAATACTGCTTGCCGTAATTGCCCATGCGCACGCGCGCGCGGCCTTCGAGTTCGTTGCCGGGCCGCTTGGTCACGATGGACACCGCGCCGGCGGCGGTATTGCGCCCGAACAGGGTGCCCTGCGGGCCCTTCAGTACTTCGATGCGTTCCACGTCGAGGAATGGCAGCACCGTGCCGCCGCCGCGGCCGGCGTAGACGCCATCGACATAGACGCCGACGGTCGGATCGGTACCGATGCCGAAATCGCCGGTGCTCAGGCCGCGCAGCTTGAAGCTGGCCTGGGTCGGCTGGTCGTCGCTGATCGACAGGCCCGGGACGAAGCTGTCCAGGTCGCCCAGGTTCTCGGCCATGGTCTGTTCGATGACGTTCTCGCCGATCACCTGCAGCGCGATGGGCACGTCCTTGAGTTCCTGCTCGCGGCTCTGCGCGGTGACCACGATCCGGTCCAGCTCGATCGCATCCGGCTGCCCTGGCGGCGGATGCTGCGCCTGCGCGGCAAGCGCCGGCGAGGCCAGCAGCGAGGTCAGCAGCGCCTTGCGGACGCCGCGCGACAATCTGTTGTAGGTCATCGAGTTCCCCTTTCCCATTGAGTTCCCCTTGCCATTGGTCGCGCGCGGCACTGCCAAGGCCGCACGCTTTCCACTGTGTGCATGCCTGCTCCGCGCTACGCGCCGCACTCCTGCGCGGACATGGCCGCGATCCACTGCCGTATCAGTTCCACGCCCTCTTCGTGGACCAGGCTGCGCCCCAGCTCCGGCATCATCACGCCCGGGTCGGTGCTCTCCATCCGGTAGGTCAGGATCGAATCGTCCGGCTTGCCGGGAACGATGTCCCAGGCCCGGTTGCCGGTGCCCTGCCCCGCGGCGATCGGCAGCTTGCAGCGACCTACCCGCAGCGGATCGTGGGTGTTCGAATCCAGCCACATGCCCGAGGTGCGCGCCGCGCCCTTCTGGCTGTGGCAATGCCCGCAGTTGATGTCCAGGTACGAACGCGCGCGCGCTTCCAGCGGCGCCTGCGCATCGTTCCAGGCGAGGTTCCGCGGCAGTTCGCCGGCAGGCACCTCGCCCAGGTAGCCGACCTCCTGCCAGTGCTGCAGCTGGTTGGCCTTGCCGCCGGCATAGGTGACATCGTGGTTGAGATGCCGCGCCTTCGGACCGATCGGGAAAATCTGCTTGGACTTGAGATCGACGCCATGACAGCCGGCGCACTGGTTCTCGTCCGGCACCATGTACTCGATCTGCTGGCGCCTGCCGTCCTTGTCCGCCAGGGTCAGCGGCACCAGGTCGCCGGTACGCATCAGCCGGGCCTCGCTCTGCTCGGCGTTCCATACATAGGGCAGCGCGATCCAGCCCGACTCACGACGCACCAGCAGCCGCGTCTCCACCAGCCGCACCTTGCCCAGCGTCAGCCCCCCATCCGGCTCGGCGCCGGCGTCGTCGCTGCGCAGCACCCTGTCGCCCTTGCCACGCGGGTAATAGAAGGTCTTGCTGATGATGGTGCCGACCGGGAAGTCCAGCGCCCCGTCCGCCTGGTAGCGCGCGGATGCGCCTTCCGGCATCCACACCGTGCGCAGCTTGTGCGCGTAGTCGGTGAACAGGGCCGAATCCAGGTCGTAGGGCAGTACCCGCGCATTGAGCTGCAGCCGGCCCTCGGCCACGTAGACAACGCTCCAGTCGGACAGGCGCTCGGGCATGCCTTCGGCGAAGAAATGCACCGGCTTGGGCGCCGGGGTGCGCGCGCAGGCGGCCAGGATCAACAGCGCGGCCAGCCCGGCGATCCTCGGGGAGATTCGATGCAACGCCATGGGCGCCACCTCAACCGCGCTTCAGGTCGATCGCCGGCAGCGACGGCAGGGTGCAGTCGTAAGGCCTGGCGTCCTTGCTCGGATTCTTGTAGCCGCCGGGGCCGTCGGCATTGAGCACGCCGGACACGTCGCGCAGGCAGATCTGCGGGCCTTCCCTGCGCTGCGGATTGACGTAGCCGTCGAACAGCACGTCCGGGAAATGGCCGGTCAGCCCGTACATCGCCACCTTCAATGCCTTGAAATCCATCCGGTCGGGCGAATCGCCGCCGCCGGACAGGCGGTTGCCGTGCACGTGGATGCGCTCCGGATAGGGATCGAACTCGCCCGAGGCCTTGTCGTCCTTGTAGCCGGTGGAATACACGCTGGAAACGATGATGTTGGCGGTCTGGTTGTCGGCGATGTCGTTGTCGAAGATCTCGATGTTGTCGTTGGAGTTGATCACCACGCCGCTGCCGGCCGGCACGCTGGCCACCGGCGTGCCCTTGGCGCCGAAATTGTCCAGGTTGTTCGCCACCACCTTGTTCCTGAACACGCGGATCGCATCGCCCTGCTGGGTCAGCGCGGGCATGTTGAACACCAGGATGCCGCCGGTGTTGCCGGTGGCCACGTTGTCGTAGACGTCGGCGTTGATCGTGTTCTCGACCTCGATGCCGGCCACGTTGCGCTCGGCGCGGTTGTTGCGGACGATCACATCGCGCGACTGGCCCACGTAGATGCCCGAATCCGAGGCGCCGATCGCCACCGAGTTCTCGATCAGCACATTCCTGCACAACACCGGATACAGGCCGTAGCCGCCGTTGCTGGTCTTCGGCCCGCCGGTCCACTCCACGCGCACGCCGCGGATGGTGACGTTCTCGGACTGACTGATCTTGAAGCCGTCACCCTTGCTGTCCTCGATCGCCAGGTTCTCCAGGGTGAAGCCGTCGGCGTTCACCAGCAGGCCCTCTGCGCCGGCCTTCTGGCCCTTGAAGCTGAGGATGGACTTGTCCATGCCCTGCCCGCGCAGGGTGACATTGTCCACGCGCAGGCTGAGGCTGCGGTCGAACTGGAAGGTACCCTCCGGCACCTCGATCACGTCGCCCGGCTTGGCGTCCAGCAGCTTTTCCTGCAGGACCCTGGCGAAGCCGGCGTCGCCCGCCGGCGGCGCCGGCGCGTCGGGAGCCTTCTGCTGGCAAGCGGACAGCAGGAGCGCAAGAGCGCCGATCGTGCCGACAAAAATGCTGCGTTGCATGAATTCTCTCCCGTACGTGCTCGCCAAGTCTGCGCCGCAGTCTGGTGCGTATGAATGCATTGCGCGAAGGGCATAAGCGGCATACAAAGGGGGGCAAAACGGACAATCGGAAGGACTTCGGATGCGTTTGAACACCGCAATCGGCGACGATCTGTCCACCGCCGACCGGCCTACCAACATCCTCTGCGGCCTGATGCAGCTCGCCGCCGAGACCGGAATCGACTGCAATGGCTGGTTCGCCGGAACCCGCCTGCAACCGGAGGAAATCAGCGATCCCGACACCCGCATGTCCTACCGGCAGGCGATCACGGTGATCCGCCGCGCCCTGCCCTCGCTGCCGGTCGAAGGCGTGGGCCTGGTGCTGGGCGACCGGCAGAACCTCGGCAATTTCGGCCTGCTCGGACTGGCGATGAAAACCGCCCCCGATTTCGGCGAGTCGGTACGGGTCGGCCTGGCCTACCAGCGCAACAGCGGCGCGCTGATGGACATCACCCTGGCCGAACATGGCGACACCTGCGTGGCCGCAGTCGCCACCGCACCGGACGAGGCCAGCGATCTGCAGCCGTTCCTGTGCGAGGAACTGTTCTCCAGCGTGCTGCAGCTGGTCCGCGAACTGGTCGGCCCGGACTTCCGCCCGCTGCGCCTGGAACTGGGCTACCCGGCTCCCCGCTACGCGCAGCGCTACCGCGACCTGTTCGACTGCGAAGTGCGTTTCGGACAGCCGCGGCATGCGTTGGTGATCGAACGGCGCTGGCTGGAACTGCCCTTTGCCAGCTACAACCCGGCAACCTCGAACCAGGTGATGACCCTGTGCCGCATGCAGATGGACGTCCAGCCTCCATGCGGGGAGACCACCGCCGCGCTGGAAAGCCACCTGCGCACGCGCCTGCGCGAAAACCCGCAGATGGCCGAGATGGCCGCCGCACTGCACCTGAGCGAACGCACACTGCGCCGGCAGCTGGCCGATGAGGGCACATCCTTCAGTGCGGTCCACGACCGCGTGCGCACCAAGCGCGCGATGGAACTGCTGCGCGATCCCAAGCTCTCCATCGTCGCCATCGGCGGCCGGCTGGGCTTCAACGATGCGCGCGAATTCCGTCGCGCGTTCAAGCGCTGGACCGGACGTGCGCCGAGCGAGGCACGGCGCTCCGGCGACTGATGGCAGGCCCCGCCCTGCGGAGAACACCCGGCTCCGCGACACCTGGCATTACCCCCGGGGGCTGGCCCGGTAATGCCGCAGCGGGGCGTTGCCCCGCTCTACGAGGAACACGCGCCCTGTAGCGCCGGGCAGCGCCCGGCGGGGCTGGCCCGGTAAACCAGCAGAGCGCTGCCCCGCTCTACGGAGCATTCGGGCGCTGGACGGAAAAACGCCGCGCATCACTGCGCGGCGTTCCGTTTTTCGGCCCATGTTTCGCCGGCACGTTGCGCCGTACCGCGCCGATCAACCGCGCAGCCGCCCCAATAGCTCGCGCGTCATCGGATCGGCGATTTCCACCGCCTGCCCCTGCAGCGCCGGCAGCAACTGGTTTGCAAGCTGCTTGCCCAGCTCGACGCCGAACTGGTCGAAGGCATTGATGCCCCACACCAGCGACTGCACGTAGACCGCGTGCTCGTACATGGCGATCAGCGCGCCCAGTGCGTGCGGGGTCAGCGCGTCGAGCAGGATCAGCGTGCTCGGGCGGCCGCCCGGATACTGGCGATGCGGATCGTCGCTGTCCTGGCCGTTGGCCAGCGCCTCGGTCTGCGCCAGCAGGTTGGCCAGCAGCGCCTGATGGTTGACGGTATAGGGATCGTCGTTGTGCACGCAGCCGATGAAATCGGCCGGCACGATGCTGGTGCCCTGGTGCAGCGCCTGGAAGAAGCTGTGCTGCACGTCGGTACCCGCCCCGCCCCACCATACCGGCACGGTGTCGGCATCGACCGGGCTGCCGTCGAGCTTGACCCGCTTGCCCAGGCTTTCCATCACCAGTTGCTGCAGGTACGCCGGCAGCAGCGCCAGGCGCTGGTCGTAGGTCATCACCGCGTGCGTGGCGCAGCCGAGCGCGTTGCGGTTCCAGATATCGGTCAGCGCGTGCAGCACCGGCAGGTTGCGTTCCAGCGGCGCACTGGCCGCATGCGCATCCATTTCCGCCGCGCCGGCAAGCAGCTGGCCGAAGCGCTCGAAGCCGATCGCCAGCGCGATCGGGAAGCCCACCGCCGACCACAGCGAGTAGCGGCCGCCGACCCAGTCCCACATCGGCAGCACGCGTGCCGCGTCGATGTCGAAGGCCCTGGCGGCGCGCTCGGGATTGGCGCTGACCGCGTACAGGCGCTCGCTGCCGCCCAGCCAGTCGCGCAGGATCGCGCCGTTGAGCAGGGTTTCCTGGGTGCCGAAGGTCTTGGAGATCAGGATGCCGGCGGTGGTCGCCGGGTCCAGCGTGGCCAGTGTGCGCTGCATCGCCGCGCCATCGACGTTGGAGACGAAGTGCACGCGCAAGCGCGCGCCGCTGGCCGGACGCAAGGCGTCGGCCACCAGCCGCGGGCCAAGATCGGAGCCGCCGATGCCGACGCTGACGATGTCGGTCACGCTGCTGGCTTCCAGCGCCTTGACCAGTTCGCCCATGCGCCGCTGCACGGCCACCGCTTCGGCATGCTCGGCCGCCGCCTCGGGGCTGGCGTCGCCGCGCAGCGCGCTGTGCAGCACGGCGCGGTCTTCGGTGATGTTGATCCTTTCGCCGCCGAACAGGCGCGCGAAGCCGCCGGCGACGTCGCAGGCGGCAGCCAGCTCCAGCAATGCATCGAGCGCGGCGCGGTCGTATGTCTGCCGCGCGAAGTTCACGTACAACGGACCGACCTTGAGCGCCAGGGTTTTCACCCGGTCCGGCTCGGCGGCCAACAGCGAGGGAATACCCGTGCCCTGCAGTCGCTGGGCGTGGGCGTGCAATGCGGTCAATCCGTTGTTCGTCGTCATGCGGCCTGTGTGGGGATGGAGTGGTTGGTGTGGGTGATGCGGTTGTCGCCGTCGACGTAGACCAGCTTGGGCTGGAAGCTGTCGGCCTCGGCTTCGCTCATGCTGGCGAAGGCGGCGATGATGATCACATCGCCCACCTGCACGTGGCGCGCGGCGCCGCCGTTGAGCGAGATCACGCCGCTGCCGGCTTCGGCGCGGATGGCATAGGTGGAGAAACGCGCGCCGTTGGTCACGTCCCAGATGTGCACCTGTTCGAACTCGCGGATGCCGGTGGCTTCCAGCAGGTCGCCGTCGATCGCGATGGAGCCTTCGTAGTTCAGCTCCGAATGGGTGACGGTGGCGCGGTGGATCTTGGTCTTGAGCAGGGAAAGTTGCATGGCGGTGCCGGAATACTGCGAAAGAAAGCACGCAGTCTAGCACCGGCGCGGGCCCTTGCCCGCACTGCAACATGGACTGTCCGGCCCAGCCGGACGGGCATGAAAATGGCGCCACGAGGGCGCCATTTGCTGGCTTCGCCGGGGCCCGGCAGGACATCCGATGCCCCATCGGCATCCCCCGGCAACGCCCGGCCGGGCGTTGCCC